>JACKIM010000001.1:1497500-1677500 GCA_020638465.1 Geminicoccaceae bacterium | reverse complement strand
CCATCGACATCGAACCGGGCCGAACTCACGGACTCGGCAAGCGCCAGCGCGTAACCGGCCTTGCGCCCGCTCATGCCGATGCCGCGCAGTAGCGATTCTCCACCTGCCAGTATGGACATCGCATCGACATGGCCCGCCGTCGCCTGTTCGAGACGTTGCCACAGGGTCGCAGCCGCCCTGGTCGATACCTGCTGGGCGATGATGATCTGCAGGAGCGTGGCGAAACCCGGCGGACGGATCCGCGGTGCCGGCATGCCGATGCGTCGCACCTCACGGGCCAGATCCCCGTCCTGCCGGGCAAGTTCGGCGATGGCCGCCTCAAGTCCCGCCTGCGTCGCCAATGTGGCGGCATTCGCCATGTGGCATCCGTCTCCCCTAAAGGAAAGGCTTCAGCCGCACCTTGGTGCGATGCTTGATCTCCGGTGTGCTGCCATCCGGATTGCTGCCCTTGAAATAGGTTTTCTGCCACTTGTCATGCCGCGCCCTTGAGCCTTCGACCATCAGTTCCTTGTTGAAATTGGCGCGCCCCGATGACCATGCCTTGTAGAGTTCGTTGACTTCGGGCTCCGTAGTGATGTCGCGCAACTCGGGCTCGCTCGCCTCCACCAGGTCGGGAAGCATCGGGAAGAAGAAGCAGAACGGCTCGCCCTTTTCGAAACGCACCCGCTGCCCCGCCCTCGTGAACTTCCAGTTCATGGTGAAGGTATAGGGCGCCCAATCGGTCTCAACGATACCTGTCAATGGCTGGATCGCATCCTTGGGGCGATTGACCGGACCGCTGACCCACAGATTGACCCCGGGCTCGGTCCGGAAAAGCGCATTGACATGGAACGTCAGGACACCGCTGCCGAAATGGCTGAGCGGCAGATCGCCGGATGGTGCATCCGATGTTATACGGATGGAATCCTTGTCGTTTCCACCATCCCAGACCGCCTCGAAGGTCGCGGCACAGCCGATCTCCCAACCGCATGCATTGGCGATGTTCAACGGAAGGCAGCGATAGGCGAACCCCTGCGGGCTGTCGTCCATCCATTGCCGTTCGACTGCCGCCGGACGGATGTCCGGAGCCGATCGTTCGAGTGTAAAAAGCGTGAGTTTCATGCTTCCTCGCGAATGTCCGCCAGATTTGCCGGCATATACCACAGGTCGGCAGAACTGCATGAACCTTCAACTGATGGGCGGTTCCACTTGGCGGTCAGGTGTGGCACATCCGACGCCATGGGCAGGCGGACCACAGCCTGGCCCGGCGGCTTTCACGCGGATGGGATCATGGCAAGAAGAAAGCGCGTTTCGGCCTTCGTCCTGGGCCTCATGCTCATCGCGGGCAGCGTCGGCGGACTGTTCTACAACGAGATGCGCTCCGCCGGGCGGATCGATGCCCTGAGCGAGGCCGAGGACAGCGTCATCTCGATCCAGTCCGGTGCCGTCAATCCGGCCGCCGCCGGCCGGCTGGTTCACCTGGTCGGCGCTCCCAGGATCACCGGCCTCGCCAAAGACCCCCAGTTCGCGGTCGAGACGGAGGCCCTGCGCCTCGACCGCCGGATCGAGATGTATCAGTGGCAGGAACATTCCGAAGGCAGCGGCGAGGAACGACAGACAACCTACGAGAAGGTCTGGTCACAGGACCTCATCTCCTCCGACGGTTTCATCCGGCGGCAGGGCCACGCCAACCCGCAGGCCATGCCCGTCGCCAGCGCCAGCTTCTTCCCGGAAGCTGTCGAGGTCGGACGCTATGACGTCTCCCCGCCGGTACTCGCCTTCATGGAGGCCGACCGGTCGAAGACGCCGGACGAGCCGCGCGACGTCGCGGGACTCGAACTGAGGCCGCATCGCGGTTTCCTGCAGTCGGGCACGCCCGGCGAACCGCAGGTCGGTGACATCCGCGCAAGCCTTGTCGCCGCCATGGCCGACACGGTGACCGTGCTGGGCCGGGCCGAGGGCGGCAGCATCGTCCCCTGGACCGCCAGCAACGGATCGGGCCTCACGGTCATGCGTGCCGGCGCGATCGACGCCGGGCAGCTCATCGACGAGGAGTACAGCGCCAACCGCAAGCTCACCTGGGGCCTGCGCGGAGCCCTCGCCCTTGCCATCTTCGCGGGCATGATGATCATCATCCGCCGGCTAGCCCGCACGGTGCCGGTCATCGGCGCCCTCGCCGCCAACCTGCTCGGGCCCATCGCCTTCGTGCTGGCGCTGGCCATCGCCCTCGTCACCATCGCGCTGGGCTGGCTCGCCTTCCGGCCGATGCTCAGCCTGGTCCTGCTGGGCACTGCCGTGGTTCTCGTGATCGCGTTGCGGTGGATGCGCGCCCCGACACCCGAAGCGAGCTTCGCCCACGCCGCCCGGCCACCCCCTCCGCCTTCCGGGACCCGCACTCCCCCGCCACCGCCGCATTGACGGGACATCGGCGGGAGCAGGGCGTCGACAAGGTCCGCTCGTGCTGGTACCCCGAAACGAGAGCCGCAGGTCCGGCGCACAACGATGACAACGGTATCGGATACCGACCGAAAGGAGAATCGCGCGATGGAGTTCACGAGAAGGGCATCGGTCATTGCCGGGCTGGGACTGCTGGGATGGGCGGCCCTTGCCGCACCGGTGCAGGGCGAGGAATTCATCACCATCGGCACGGCGGGGCAGACGGGCGTCTACTACGTCGTCGGGCAGTCGGTGTGCCAGCTGGTCAACCGGCATACCGACGAACACGGCATCCGCTGCACGGCTCCCGCAACCGGCGGTTCGATCGCCAATCTCAACGCCATCCGCGCCGGCGACATGAACTTCGGCGTGGTCCAGTCCGACTGGCAGTATCACGCCTATAACGGCACGAGCACCTTCGCCGACGCCGGCCCCAACGAAAAACTGCGCTCCGTCCTCTCCGCCCATCCCGATGTGGTCACCGTGGTCGCGCGCGCCGACAGCGGTATCGAAGTCCTCGGGGACCTGCCGGGCCACAAGGTCAATATCGGCAATCCCGGCTCCGGCTCGCGCGCCACCGCCGAGGTCCTGCTCGACACGCTCGGCATCGAGGTCGGCGATCTGGCCTTCGCCGCCGAACTCAAGTCGACCGAACAGTCGCAGGCCCTGTGCGACAACAAGATCGAGGCGATGATCTTTTCCGCGGGTCATCCGGTGGGCAACATCCAGGAGGCGACCGTCGCCTGCGACACGGTCTTCCTCCAGGTCGACGGCCCCGAAATCGACAGGCTGGTCGACGACACGGTCTACTATTCGCGAGCCACCATCCCCGCCGGCATGTACCGGGGCCAGCCCGACACCATCCATTCCTACGGGCCGCTGGCGACGCTCGTCACCTCGACCGACACCGGCGACGAGGCGGTCTATCAGGTCGTCAAGGCGATCTTCGACAATTTCGACCGCTTCAGGAAGCTGCACCCGGCCTTCGCCCACCTGAACGAGAAGGACATGATCTCCAACGGCATCATCGCGCCGCTGCATGAGGGCGCCATCCGCTACTACAGGGAACGCGGCTGGATGTGACGCAGCACCTCCGGCCGCCCTTCACCAGCCCGACAGGAAAGACCATGACCGCCGCCGCGCACAGCCACACCACCCACGATGCCGCCGGGGATGCCCGCAACCGGGACATAAGGATCTACGTCAACGGCGAGATCGTCCACCGCGACGAGGCCCGCGTCTCGGTCTATGATGCGGGCTTCCTGCTCGGCGACGGCATGTGGGAGGGCATGCGCCTCTACAATGGCAGGTGGGCGTTCCTCGACGAGCACATGGATCGCCTGTTCGACTCCTGCAAGGCCGTCTCGCTCGACATCGGCATGACCCGCGCGGAAATCCGCGACGCGCTCGACCGCACGGCCGCCGCCAACGGCATGACCCACGACGTCCACTGCCGGCTGATGGTCACCCGCGGCATCAAGGACAAGCCGTTCCAGCACCCGGCGCTGAGCCGTTCCGGCCCGACCGTGGTCATCATCATGGAACATTCGAAACCTGTGGACAGTCTCCAGTCGAAGGGCATCCGCCTTGCCACCGTTCCGCAGGTCCGCGGCCTGCCGATGTCGCAGGACGCCAAGCTCAACAGCCATTCGAAGCTCAACTGCGTCATCGCCTGCCTGCAGGCCGAACAGGCCGGTGCGGACGAGGCGCTGATGCTCGACCCGCACGGCTTCGTCAACACGACCAACGCCTGCAATTTCTTCATCGTCCGCCGGGGCGAGGTGTGGACCTCCACCGGCGACTACTGCATGAACGGCGTCACCCGGCAGAAGGTCATCGACGTCTGCCGGGACAACGGCATTCCCGTGTTCGAGAAGAACTACACCCTGTTCGAGGCTTATGGCGCCAGCGAGGCCTTCCTCACCGGCACCTTCGGCGCCCAGACACCCGTCGCCTCCATCGACGGCAAGCCGGTCGGCAACGGCGACCGGCCCGTCATCGCGCGAATCCGCCAGCTCTACAGGGAACTCGTGGAAAGGAACACGCTCTAGCCCCCGGGTACTCACGCGTCAGGTGAACGTGAAATCTCCCATGTCGACATGGGCATCCTGAACGACGACCTCGCCGCTCCGCCCCCACTCGTTCTCCGCCGTGACGATGCTGTCGCTGCCCTGGAACATGATGGAGACATCGCCGCTGCCGAACCCCTTGAGCACGATCCCGTCGCCTTCGGACGAACTGAAATCGGTGATCGTGTCCATGCCGAAATCGCCGGCAAAGGAGAACCTGTCGGCACCGCCGCCGCCGGTGAGTCGGTCGTCGCCGCCCCGGGCATCGGATGCGACGAATTCCCCGTCACCCCACAGCTCGTCGTCGCCGTCCCCGCCGTCGAGTTCATCGTCCCCGCCTGTCGACGAGCTGTACAGCCTCATCGCATCGCCATAAAGGACGTCGTTGCCGGAGCCGCCAGCGAGCGTGTCATTCCCTCCCACGGCAAGGGAGTACATGGTGTCGGCATCGCCGAACAGGCTGTCGTCACCGGACCCGCCATCCAGTGTGTCGTCGCCGTCCACGGTCGAGCCGTACATCTTCATGGCAGCACCGTAGAGGCTGTCATGGCCGGCACCGCCCGTGAGCGTATCGTTCCCACCGGTGCTCTCGGCATACATGGTGTCGGCATCGCCGAACAGCCTGTCGTCGCCGGACCCGCCATCCAGCATGTCATGGCCGCCGGATGCATAGTGCCTCATATACTGGCCATCACCGCGGAGCACATCGTCGCCTTCTCCGCCATGGAGTCTGTCGTCACCGCCTGCGGCACGCCATTTCAATATTACAGCATCGCCATGGAGAGCGTCATTGCCCGTATCTCCGAAGAGCCGGTCATCCCCACCGGTGGCACGATCTTGAAGGATGTCCGAACCTCCGAAAAGCTGGTCATTGCCCGAACCTCCGAAAAGCCGGTCATCCCCACCGGTGGCATGATCTCTAAGGCGGCTCGCATCGCCGAAAAGCTGGTCATTGCCCGAACCTCCGAAAAGTCGGTCATTCCCACCGGTGGCATGATCTTGAAGGCGGCCCGCATCGCCGTAGAGCCGGTCATTGCCCGAGCCGCCATTGATGGTGTCATCTCCACCCGCGGTCCTCAAATTCATCATAAGCGAGCCATCACCATACAAGACGTCATCACCCGACACGCCTCCGTAAAGCCAGTCGTTGCCACCGACAGCGTCTTCCGTCATTTCCATCGAGTCGCCGGCGATACGGTCGTCGCCTGCCCCGCCATAGATCGTGTCATGTCCGCCAACGGCATTGCCGGACATGTATAAGCCATCGCCTTTTATATAATCGTCGCCATCCTGGCCATAGATCGTGTCGTTGCCGCCCATGGCCGAGCCCGACAACGCATAGGCATCGCCGTAGATGCTATCCTGAGAAGCTCCACCGCTGATCCTGTCATTACCGCCTGTGCCCTCGGACAAATCGCCGAGATTACCTGCTGAATCGAGGATCGAATTACTGTTCGTATACGGATCGCCAAAGATAATATCTCTACTAAACGTACCGTTGACGGCAACATCATCTCCCGTCGTGCCAAGAACATAATAATTATACAAAGATTGGCCAGTACCAACGATAACAACACCATCACTGCGCATTCTTCTCACCCCTATTCATGCCATGCAAAATTGAATTATCAACATATCCAACAAAAAACTTCCGGTCCACCTCAATCTGACATATCGATGATTTTTTCGATATTTCTTCTGTATCTTGTTCGAATTCGATTATTGTTATTCTACTTTCAAGCGATATGATATTCAATAGTCATCAAATCAGGATACTGATGATGGCACATTTCACAATGGGACATTTGGTCCAAAGCAGTTATGAAAATATTCCTTGACTCTCGCACTGCCCTTGCATCATAACCTCCCCCCATGTCCCACACCCCCACCACACCCCCCATATTGCCGCGCAAACTTGCCGGTCGGGTCTTTCGCTGGGGCGCGCCTCGGTTTTTGAAGGTGTGCTGGCTGGTGGCGACCGGGCGGCGGGGGGTGCTGGCCGGGCCGACGGTCCGGCTCGATGTGGCAGAGGTTGACGGGCTGGAACATCTGCCGCATGTGGCAGGTGTCCTGTCGGCGATGCGGGCGGGACTATCCCCACATGGTGGTCATGGCCTCCGGGCGATCCTCCACCGTCTGCTGCTGTTCCACTCCCGCGACTGGTTCCGCCAGTTGCAGGACAACTCCCTGGCGCAATCCGTCGCATCGGCGGATGGTGCCGAAAGGGCATGGCTGGATCGTGCCGGACGCAGGGGAATGGGGAATGTCATCACCTCGCTGCTGAAGTCGGTGGCCAGAGGGATCGACGTGCCGGATGTCTGCCCGGTACCATGGTCGCTCACGAAGGACACTCCCGGGGCGGCGAAACCCGCAAGAACGAGGAAATCCCGTGGCGAGGAGGAAAGGCTCCGCGCAAGGGGACGGTCCCGCCTGTTGAAAAGTCTCCACGAGCATATCCTCGACGCGATGATGACGACCCCGCAGGCGGGTGCGTTTGCCATCTTCGCGCCGGACGAGTTGCGCCTGATCCGCGCGCTTCCGCCCGGCGATTTCCCCGACCTCCCGCCGCCGCCCGTGCGGCCCGTACCGGCGAGGCGGCCGCTGCCGGTCTGCAAACCCCACCCGGTATTCGGAAAATCGCTCTCCGGCATCCCCTGACGCCTTCGTGCGGGGTTATTCTACAGTAGCAATAGTGGAGTTGGCTTCCTATATCGGCGGGGGCAGGTCGCCGATGCAGGCGGCCTGGAGGCGGTCGTCCTGGGCGACGTCGACGGGGTGCCCGCGCAGGATGATGCGGCCGTGGCTCATGACCCAGACCTGATCGCTGATGGACAGCAGGGGATCGGGATAGCGTTCGGCGACGAGCAGGGTCGAGCCATCGCGGTGCAGGGCACGGACAATCTCGATCATCCGTTCCACACCGAGATCGAGGGAGAGTTCGTCGATCAGGACCAGTTTCGGCCGGTTGACGATAGCCCGCGCCAGATCGACCGCCCGCCGTGCCCGGCGGGCGAGCGTGGCCATGCGCAGGGGCCAGATGTCCTCAAGTTCGGGAAGGCGTTGCAAAAGGTAATGTCGACGGTCGGTGTCGATTTTCCGGCCTCCCATGCCCAGGGCGATATGCTCGCTGGCGCTCAGGTCGGGAAACAGGGGCGGATGCTGACAGGCGCAGGAGATGCCGAGGGCGAGCCGCTCATCGGGTGGGGACAGGGTAAGGTCGCTGTTGCCCAGCGCGATACGGCCTCGCACGACCGCCTCGGCCCCGACGATGAGCCGCAGGAGCTGGGACTTGCCGGCGTGGGAGCCACCGAGCAGGGCACCGATGCCGCCTTCGAGCAGGCGCAGGCTGGTGTCGCGGACGACATGGGCATCGGGGACCGCCCGGGCGCTGATGCCGTCGATGCGCAGGAAATGGTTCATGCGACCTTGCCCGGGGCAGTGCCGGTGAAGGCCTGCATGGCGGCCTGGTTCGACCCCAGGACATCGAGGGATCCGCTGGCTACCAGGTGGCCGCGCTGGAGGACGATGAAGCGCTGGCACAGGGTCGCCAGCGCGTCGAGCTGCTCGTCGATCACCACCATCGACACGGCCTCCGCGGCGATGTCCCTGAGCACCAGCGAGAAGTCGTGGCGGTGCATGCGCGGCAGGCCGGCAAGCGGCCGGTGCAACAGGAGCAGTCGCGGGCGCTGGCAGAGCCCGCGGGCGATCTCGGTCATGCGCCGCTGGGCGGGGGTGAGGCTGGCAAGGCTGTCCCCGGCGACGTGATGCAACGAGCAGAATTGAAGGGTCGCCTCGATGTCGCCGATCTGCCGCGAATCCAGCCGGCGGCGGCCGCGCAGCAGCAACTGCAATGGCGAGCGGTCGACGAGCTGGATCGACATGGCCAGCCAGTCATGGACGGTCACGTCGGGAAGGGCCGGTGCCGAGCCGGCGACCATGACCAGCCCGAGCCTGCTTCGCGCATGGGCGGGAAGCATGTCGATCCGCTGGCCGTCGAGCTTGATGGCGCCGGCCCGGGCCATCTGGCGGCCGCAGAGCAGGTCGACGAGGTCACCCTTGCCGGCACCGGTGGGGCCGATCACACCCAGGATCTCATCCGTGTGCACGCTGAAGCTCATCGGCCCGAACAGGTCGCCGGACGGCCGCGTGAAGGCCAGTTCCTCGACCTCCAGGCGCACCCGGCGTATCGGCAGGTCGTCGACGGTCATCGCGCCACCCATCGCGATTTCCCCAGCCAGACGGCGAGCGCCACGCCGAGCATCGATATCGCCAGGGTCGCATCCGGCATGCCGGGGTGCAGGAGGCGGGCCGCCGCGGGCAACAGCATCAGCGGCAGGGCCACGATGAGCAGATGGCCCAGGCGCTGCTGCCCGCCGACCATGATGACCACCGCAACACCGAGTACGGTGACAAGGCGCGCATGGGTTTCGGCCTGGTCCAGGGGCGACCAGCCGACATGGTCGAGCACCGCGCATCCGATCGCGGCGACGGCTCCGCCGACGACGGCCATCAGCAGCTGCAGGTCGTGCACCGGTACCGACAGCAAGACGGGCGCCGCGCGTTCGTCGTTCTGCAGACGCAGCCGCAATGCGTCAGCAGCAGTGCTCCGGGAGAAATACAGTACGGCCAGAAGCGCCGCCGCGGCCAGCCAGCCCATCTCGAACAGATCGGTGACGGCCTGCTGCGGCGTGGCCGTGGGAATCGCCTGCAGCAGCAGGACGGCGATGACCAGGCTGGCGCTGAGGGTCACGACCTTGGACAACCCCCTCGTGAACACCACCAGCAGTCCGGTCGCAGCGCCACCCAGGATGGCGGCCAGCGGTATTGACAGGACCGGCAGCAGCCACCGGGCACCCCAGCTGCACAACGCAATCACACCAACAAAACCGAGAATACCCGTATCCGCCAGCCCCAGCACGAAGTACGCCCCGGATATGAGCAGGATCACGCCCACGGCATGGACGAGAAGGTAGTCCGAACCCTGGACCCCCAGCTGATACATCGCCAGCCCCGGCGCGAGCAGGGCGAACAGCAGTGCCAGAATGACAACCGGATGATCGCGATCAGGCAAGTTCACTATCCGTCCGGGCGAGCGTGACCATGGCGAGGGCGAAAACGACGGCAAGCCCCGCCACCGCGACAGCCAGCTCGAACGGCGCCAGCAGCGCCACGGCGGCCAGCACGGGGCCGGTTATCAACGATGCCATGAAACCGGCGGATATGGCAAGGGTCAGGGCTGCCAGGCAGACCACCCAGAAATCGAGGGAGAAATCAGGTGCGAAACCCAGGGCAATTCCGGCCATGACCGAGCCGGCCAGCGCACAACCGACGGCCCGGCCGGTGGCCGCCCGGATGGAGATGCCGAGCAGCCAGACGCCGCGCGGATTGCCACGCAAGGCCCGCCACAGGGGCGCCATGGGCGAGCGGAACCACAAGAAGGAGAACATCACGACCAGGAGAATTGTGCCAATTCGCACACTTATCACGGCGTCATCCAGCACGGCATCATCGGGTGGCGGGATGATGCGGACGATGACGGCCGTCACCCAGGCAATGGACATGACCGCCAGGGCCGATACGAACGGTGCAAAGGCACTGTCGCTACGCTCCAGCCAGCGCCGGCAGACCGTATGGGCGAGCAACGCCGCAAGTCCCAGCAAGGCCAGTGCGGCGACCGGCATCTCGATGCCCGAAAGCCGCTCCATCGTCAGTCCATCCAGACCTGCGGATAACACGGTCGCGAAACCATCCCTCGATGTTGAACCGAGCCGGCTGCCTGGCCGGCACAAGCAGCGGAGCATCGCCTGCACCACCGCGACAACCGGCCATGGTCGACGCGATTCCCGCCCGACACGCGATTCACGTTGGCCGAACGGATGACGACAACCGGTTCGGCGTCTATAGCCATGCTCACCTGCAGTGTCCAGCGAGGCCCCTCGCGCCACGGGCGAAACTCGCCAAAGACCTTCAAAAAGGAGTTGCCGTTGTCCCTGTTGATGCGATCGTTGCTGGTCCTTGTCGCGCTCACGGCCTGTCAGCCCGTGACGGCTCCCGCCCTGCCGTGGCAGCCGATCACGGTCACGCTCGAACCGCTGGCCCTCGACCGCGACCGGAATCCGGAGCCGGGAACGGCGCGCATTCGCGACCTGCGCGGTTTCCGCCTGACATCGGACGATCCGCGGTTCGGTGGCCTGTCGGGGGCAGTCTGGCAGGATGGCCATCTTTATGCGGTGAGCGATCGCGGAACAATTTTCCGTGCGACGCCAAAATTTGACGATCAGGGATTATTGACAAATTTGTATGACTGGCGTGCCGCCTCGCTTGAGGCACCCGACATCCGGCGCGCCGCCCTCGACGTCGAGGCGCTTGCCGGCGACCGGCCTGAACGCCTGACCATCGGACTGGAAGACCGGCAGACTCTGCGCCACCTCGATCTCCGCCGGGATAATGCGATGATGAGCCGCGACGGCCCGGCCACCAGCTTTCCCGACCTTTCCGGCAATGAGGGCATCGAGGGGCTGTGCAGCGCCCCCGGTGGCGGCTGGATCGCCTTCAGCGAGGCAAAACCCGAACGCGACGGTTATGCCGTTTCGTGGGTCGATGGCCGAGACGCGCACACGCTGTCCTACCGCGCCGCGCCCGACTTCAAGGTCACCGGTGCGGACCGCATCGGTGACCGCATCTTCGTGCTGGAGCGCCGGTTCGGGTTCCTCTCGGGATGGCAGTCGCGAATTTCGATGGTCAACGCGAGCGACCTGACCTCGCCTGACGCCCGCCTCATCCCGCAGCGCCTCGTCCACCTGCGACCGCCGATGCACATGGACAACTTCGAAGCCATCGCCACACGAAAACAGGCCAACGGCCTTGTCACCGCGACCCTGTTATCGGACGACAATTTCAACCCGCTGCAGGAAACCCTGCTCTACGACATCACCATCGACGTCATGACGCCGGACGAGACCGGATAAAGCAGCCCCGAGGGAGATGGATCAGGACGACTGGCGTGCCGCTTCGAGGCGCCGGCGCATGCGAACCAGCGCACCCGGCAGTTCACTGCTCCTGGCGTCGAGGAGGAAGGCGTCGAGCCCGCCCTTCTTCTCGATGGTGCGCAGCGTGTTGACGGCAATCTTCACGCGCACGCTCTCGCCCAGCGTCTCGCTGAACAGGTTGCGCTGCTGCACGTTGGGCAGATAACGCCTGCGCGTCTTGTTGTTCGCGTGGCTGACATTGTTTCCTGTCTGCACACCCTTGCCGGTAAGGCTGCAACGCCGTGCCATGATACGATACCTCAGTCTGGGAACGAGAATAACGGTGCGCAAGAGCGTCGCAGCTCGCGCCAATCGGGGCGAGTAGTTACGCTCCATTCACCCGACCGTCAAGCACGGCGGTCGGGCGGAGCATTCTGGCGGACATCTTCACGAATCGTTAGGCGTTCGATTCTATGATGGCAGTTGTCGATCACCCCAGAAACATGGAAACGCCAACGTGACGACGACAAGGATGAAGCACTTCAAGGCCCTTTGCATCTTGCCGGCCCTGATCCTCGCGGCCTCGACGATGTCGGCGCAGGCCGTTTCTCCGCAGATGGCCGGCCTCATCGGCAAGATGAAGCGCGATCTCGGCGGCGCGATGGAACAGACCGCCGTGCTGCGAAACGAGATCGACCAGGCTCCGGCATCGATCACCCCGGTCAGCTTCGACGACGGGATCGATGTCACGGACCTTGCCGGCATCTCCGATGGCGGGTTTCAGGTGATGGTTGCGGGCCTAAGGCGGACCAGCGCTGCGCTCAACGAGAGGCTCGCCCAACTGAGCCGGACCTATCGCGATCCCACCAATCTCGAACGGTCCAAGACGCTGCTGATCATGCGCATGGAACTGACCAGCCTGATCTGGGCCATCGACGAGCTGGGCCGCGAGGGCTACGGCGTGGACCGGCAGTCGGCACTTGCGCGAATCGACGAGAACCTCGCGGAATTCGACAAGGCTATCACCGCGTCGACCCGCTGGAACTGACCGGCCGCCGTCGATATCGGACCATCCGGAATGGGCCGTACCCTTCCGTTCCGGCCTGGCCACTGCCCCGGGCGGGGTCAGGCAGGTCTCGCCAGCGTGCGATCGAAGAAGGCGAGGATGTCCCGGCGCATCCGTGGCGTGAGCCGGTGCCCGCTGCCCGCTTCGGTCAGGATGGTGAGATCCCCATGCGCTCCGTAGGCCTCGCTTGCGGTGTGAAGGGCCGGACCGAGGGCTCGTTGCGGGGTCAGCGGATCGTCCGCGCCCGATGCGATGAACTGGGGGCGCGGCGCTATCGACGCCGCGACGTCGCCCATGTCGCCAATCGCGAGGAAACCCGGCACGGTCATGTAGTGGCCATGCAGGTCATGCGCGCCACTGTCGATCAACGGCGACATGTCGGAAAATGCGCAGGCGTGGGCGACAGCCGCGATGCGCCGATCCAACGCGGCAAGCCAGTACGCATGGGTGGCGCCCATCGACAGGCCGAAGGCGCCGATCCTGTCCGCGTCGACCCCGTCGATTCCGGCGAGCGCATCCACGGCCAGAATGAGGTCCGACAGCATCCGCCCCATGAGCGTTTCGCCGCGCCACTGGGCGGCCTTGACGAGGGCGCTTTCGCTGCCCTCCCCCTGCCGTTCGCCGAAACCGGGCATGTCGGCACAGAGCACGGCAAAACCACACCTTGCCAACTGTGATCCAAACGGTTCCCCGATGGCGGGCCGGCCAATGAGCACCTCCGCCCGCCCGATATCGGGCCGGTTGCCATGGGCGTGGCAATAGAGGATGGCCGCGCCGTTCGGCATTTCCGGTTGCAGCAACGTGGAAGGAATCGTGCCCGTATCCGTCACGATGCACAGCCGGTGGACGGAAAATCCCGCCTCGATGGCCTCGCGGGACCGCTCGCACCGAAAGGATCGGGAATCCGGTAAATTCAACAAGACGCGCAGGCGGTCGGACAGCAAAGTTCGCCCCATCGGGATGGTCGGGAAATCGAATGAAGTCGCCTTCCATCCGGCAGATGGCAGACTTTGCCAACCGTTGCCAGTCCGGTCTCGCGGAATTGACAGCGTGGCCGCGACCGGTATGGAACAGCCAACGAAGACTCGACAAGCCGGGCATTGCACAGGACATTGTGCACACAGGTCAGGGAGGATCAGGACATGGGATATTCGTGGAAACCGGTGCTGCTGGCGGGTGTCGCCGCAGTCGGCCTGAATGCCGGCGCGGCATTCGCCGAAACCGATCTGCGCATCAGCTGGTACAATGACGGCAATGAAAGCGAGGCGATGCGGTCGGCCCTCGACAAGTTCGAGGAAGCGAATCCCGATATCAAGGTGACGCTCGACATCGTTCCCTACAAGGCCATTCTGGAAAGCCTTCCCGTCCAGCTTGAGGCCGGCGAAGGTCCCGACATCGCCCGCGTCACCGATCTCGGTGGCCTGTCGCAGTACTATCTGGATCTCACGCCCTACATCTCCGACGCCGCCTATTGGGAGGAGAGCTTCGGCCCGTTCCTCAAATGGCTGCGGCCCAACGCCGAAAGCAAGGCCATTTCCGGCTTCATGACCCAGCTCACGGTCACCGGCCCCTACGTCAACAAGACGCTGTTCGAGCAGGCCGGGGTCGACATGCCCGGCGACGGTGCAACATGGGATGACTGGGCCGGCGCGGCCAGGGAAGTGGCGCAGAAACTCGACATCCCGATCCCGATGGCATGGGACCGTTCCGGGCACCGCGTTGCCGGGCCGGCGATCTCCATGGGCGCGAAGTTCTTCGACGACAAGGGAAATCCTGCACTGGTGGACGATGGCCTGAAGGCGATGGCCACCAAGCTGTATGACTGGCACCAGGACGGCACCATGGCCAAGGACCTGTGGGGTTCGGTATCCGGTTCGACCTATCTCGGCGCCAACGAGGAATTCGCCAACGCCCAGGTCGTGATGTACATGTCCGGGTCCTGGCAGGTGCCGCAATTCGCCGAAAAGATCGGCGACGCGTTCGACTGGTGGGCGGTACCGGCCCCATGCGGCCCCGCGGCCTGCACCGGCATGCCCGGCGGCGCAGCACTGGTCGCCATCAAGGATACCGAACATCCCGAGGAAGTCGCCAAACTGATGGATTATCTGGCCAGCAAGGATGTGCTGGCCGAGTTCTACGGCAAGACCCTGTTCATCCCCGGGCATCTCGGGCTGGCCAGGGGTGGTGTGGATTTCGCCACGGACGACCCGCGCGCGAAACATGCACTCGAAACATTCTCCGGTGCGGTTCCGACCATCTCCCCCATTGCCTACGACCTGCAGGGCTACAAATACAATCGCGTGATGTTCAATGCGCTGATCTCCCGACTGGGCGAGGCGATTGTCGGCGAACTGACGCTCGACGAGGCATTCGAACGCATGACCAGCGATGTCCAGCAGCAGATCGAGGAAAAGCAGCGCCAGTGACAGCAGGCGCCGGCCGGCCCGGGACTTGGCGTTCCGGGCCGGCGGCTGGCTGGCGAGGCATCCATCGTCCGGGGAGGACAGCGCGTGCACGAGGGGGAGCGCAAGGGGTTCGGCGAGCATTTGAGCGCCTGGGCCGCATGGCCGGCGGGACTGGTTTTCAGGCTTCTCGAACCGGTCATGGCGGCGGTGCAGAGGATCGTCGGCTGGCAGCGCATGCCTTACGCCTTCGTTGCTCCCAACATGGTGTTTTTCGGCATTTTCGTAGCATTGCCACTGGTCATCAATTTCTTCTTTTCAATGACCGGCGGCACCAATCTCTATCTGTCGGAAAGGCCCTATGTCGGCGGCGAGCAATATTCCTACCTGATGGAATGCACGAGCTATCTCGACCCGAAGACATGCCGTCAGGACCGGTTCTGGCGCGCCATCTACAACACGGCGGCCTTCGTGTTCTTTCAGGTCGGGGTCATGGTCCTCGTATCGCTGGTCACCGCACTCATCCTCAACCGGGACATGCGCGGACGCGGCTTCTTCCGCGCCGTGTTCTTCTTCCCGGTGCTGCTGTCGCCGGTCGTGGTCGCGTTGATCTGGAAATGGATCCTGCTGCGCGAGGGATTGCTCAATGCGGGGCTCGAATCCGTCGGAATTGACAAGATCCTGTTCTTCGTCTCCCCTGGCTGGTCGATGTTCTGGGCGATCTTCGTATCGGTGTGGGCGCATACGGGCTTCTACACACTGATTCTGCTGGCCGGATTGCAGGCCATCCCGCGTGATCTCTACGAAGCGGCCGAAATGGACGGAACATCGCGGGAACGGGTGTTCTGGCGCATCACGCTGCCCCTGCTCTGGCCAAACTTCCTTGTCGTGCTGGTCCTGGCACTGATCCGCGCCGTGCAGATCTTCGATGAAGTATTCGTGCTGACCGGCGGCGGACCGGGAACGGCCACGCAGTTCATCGTGCAGTACATCTACAACACAGGATTCACCAACCAGATCCAGAATCGCGGTCTCGCCTCCGCGGCCTCGGTACTGCTGGGACTCGTCCTGTTCGTCCTGACCATCGTCCAACTCGGGCTGACACGACGAAAGGACGGCAGTTGATGCGGCGGCTTGTCGATCTCCTCACCGCGAGACGCGAACGCGACGGCAGCAGGCACTGGACGGACGTTTTCGCCGTCATCTATCTGGCGCTCGGTGTCATCCTGATGTTCGGGCCGGTCGTGTGGCTCGTCCTGTCATCCTTCAAGACACCGGCCGGGCTGCTCGAATATCCGCCGACCTTTCTCCCGCTCGGGCAGATTTCCGTTCCCGTGGAAGGTCACGACAAGCCCCTGCCCCTGTTCCGCGTGACCATGGAGGACGGAAGTATCCGGGAACTGGCACAGATCCGGCGCGTGGGCATCCAGGCACAGATGGTGGATCCCGACAATCCCGGCGAAGTTCTCCGCCTGCCGATCGGCGATCGCGAACCGGTCCGTGAATTCCGCATCGCGACGGAGAACTACAGCGAACCGCTCCAGCGGTTCAACTTCCTGCAATACCTGCAGAATTCCGTATTCGTGACGATTGTCGCCACACTGATAACATTGCTGATCAACTCGATGGCGGCCTACGGCCTGGCGATCTACGAATTTCCCGGTCGCAATGCGATCATGCTGTTCGTGATCTGTACCTTGATGATCCCCATCACCGTCATTCTCGTGCCGACCTATCTCGTGGTCACCGAACTGGGAATGGTCAACTCGCTCTGGGGCGTCATCCTGCCGGGTGCTGCAACGCCCACGGGAGTCTTCCTGCTTCGCCAGTACATGCTGACCCTGCCGCGCGACGTCATCGAGGCGGCGCGCATGGACAAGGCCAGCGAGTGGTCCATCTACTGGAAGATCGTCCTGCCGCTGTCGCTTCCGGCCATCGCCGTGCTCGCCATCTTCTCCGTCATGTGGCGGTGGAACGACTTCCTCTGGCCGCTGGTCATCCTCAACCGCTCGGAAGTCTACACATTGCAGGTCGGCCTCAACGCCTTCCAGGGCGAGCTCGACGTCCAGTGGCACTATGTCCTGGCCATGACCGTCGTCACCCTCATCCCGGTGGCGCTGGTGTTCGCCTTCCTGCAGCGCTTCATCACCGCCGGCATCGCCAATACGGGCATGAAATGACCCAGCATCACCTGATTTTCCTCGACCCGTTTCCTCGCAACGAGGCCATGGTCTACACGCCGGACGTGGCCGCGGAACTGGCCGGCCTGGGTTCCGTGGTGAGTCATTTCGGGTCGCGCGCGCCCGACGGACTGGTGGAGCGGATCCTGCCGGAGGTGAGCATCATCATCGGCCAGACGGCCATGCCACGCGAGCGGCTGGACCGTGCACCGAACTTGCGCGCGATCCTCAACGTCAAGGCCAACTGGGAACCGAACATCGACTATGCCCACGCGCAGGCGCGCGGCATCCATGTCCTGTCGGCGGCACCGGCCATGGCTCCGGCGGTCGCCGAATTCTGTATCGGCCAGGCAATAGCCCTCGGTCGTGGACTGATCGCCGCCGACCGGGCCTTCCGCGAGGGGCGCGAGGCTTATGGCGTGGCAGGCAACGGTCGCGCAATGTCGCTATTCGACAGTTCGGTCGGCCTGATCGGGTATGGCAATCTCGGTCGGTCACTGGTCCCCCTTCTGCGACCTTTCACAAGCGATATCGCGGTCCACGATCCGTGGCTGTCGGATCGCTATCTCGAAACGCAATACGTCCGCCCGATGGCGCTGGAAGCCCTGCTGGAACGCAGCCGCTTCCTGTTCATCCTGGCCGGGGTAACAACGGAAAACGAAGGATTTCTCGACAGGGGGAAACTCGATCTTTTGCCACAGGATGCGGCCGTCATTCTTGCCAGCAGGGCGGAAGTCGTCGACCTGACGGCATTGGCGGAGATGACCGCCTCCGGCCGCCTGCGCGCCGCGATCGATGTCTATCCGCAGGAGCCCGTTGCCCCGGACGATCCGATCCGGTCCATGCCCCACGTCCATTTCACGGCGCATCTGGCCGGGGGCATGGCCGCATCATACCAGCGCATTCGCGACATGATGCTGGATGATGTGAAGCAGATCCTCGCCGGTCACCCGCCGCTGCGGATGCAGCGTGCCGAACCGCGACAGGCGGCCATGATGCGAAGTCGATAGGAAGGCCATGACCGAAATTGTCCTGAAAAATGTCCGCAAATCGTATGGCGAGCTTGAGGTCATCCATGGCATCGACCTGTCGATCGCAAGCGGCCGCTTCATCGTCTTCGTGGGACCGTCAGGTTGTGGCAAATCCACCCTTCTGCGTCTCATTGCCGGTCTGGAGAAACTGACAAGCGGCGACATTCTGATTGACGGCGAAGTCGTCAATCAGGTGTCGGCTGCCGATCGCGGACTGGCCATGGTCTTCCAGTCCTACGCGCTCTACCCGCACATGTCGGTCTACCGGAACATGGCCTTCGGGCTCGAAAACATGCGCCTGCCCCGAACGGAAATCGACACGCGTGTCAGGAAGGCGGCGGACATGCTGCAGATCACGCCCTATCTCGAACGCAAGCCCAGGGCGCTGTCCGGCGGTCAACGGCAGCGCGTGGCCATCGGCCGCGCCATCGTGCGCGACCCGAAGGCGTTCCTGTTCGACGAGCCGCTGTCCAATCTCGATGCCGAACTGCGGGTGGCCATGCGCAAGGAACTGGCCTCCCTGCACGGCAATATCGGCGGCACGATGATCTACGTGACGCACGACCAGACGGAGGCGATGACGCTTGCCGATACCATCGTCGTGCTCAACGGCGGTCACATAGCGCAGCAAGGCACACCCCTCGATCTGTATAACAATCCGAAAAACACATTCGTCGCCGGCTTCATCGGCTCGCCCCGCATGAACCTTGTGGAGGGCCGTGTCGAAGACCGCGACGGCATGTGGAGCATCGTCACTGCGGGTGGCCAGTTCGCCATTCCCGCCGTCAGTGGCCTGCGATCCGGCGATCGCATCACCTTCGGCATTCGTCCCGAACATGTTGATATTGTCGATCAGGAGTCTGCCGACATGACGGCAAGAGTGGATCTGCTGGAACAACTCGGAGGTGAAACCTACCTCTATGCGAGCGTGGATGGCCTGCCCCAGTTCACGGTCCACCACGAGGGCCAGGTGCAGATCGACAAGGGAGCGTCGTTGCCGCTGGCGTTCCGACGCCCATGCCTGCATCTGTTCGACGCCGAAGGTCGGACGATCGTCAACGGAGTCCAGCCATGACATCCAGAATCGGAATCGGTGTCGTCGGGACCGGCATGGCCGCCCTGCCGCATGCAAGGGCGCTGAGGGACCTCGAAGACAGGGTCGAGGTGCGCGGAGTGTTCAGCCGCGATCCCGAGCGACGGTCAGCCTTCTCCCGAAAGTGGTCGTTCCCCGCCGTCGATAGTCTCGACAGACTGGTCAGTGATCCGAAGGTGGATGCCATCCTTCTCATCACACCTCCCAATGCTCGCATGGATCTTGTCGAGAAATTCGCCAAGGCGGGAAAGCATATCCTGATGGAAAAGCCCGTGGAGCGGACGACCGCCGCCGCCGAACGCATCGTCGGCATCTGTGCCGACGCGGGCGTCACGCTGGGCATCGTCTTCCAGCACCGCTTCCGCATGGCCTCGCGAAAACTCGCAGAACTCGCGGCCGATGGCTCGATGGGCACGCTCCGGATCGTCCAGGCGCATGTCCCATGGTGGCGCGAACAGGCGTATTACGACGAGCCCGGCCGTGGCACCCATGCCCGCGACGGTGGCGGCGTGCTCATCAGCCAGGCCATTCACACGCTCGACCTCATGCTCTCGCTCACCGGGCCGGTGACGCAAGTCCAGGCCCTCGCCGTCACGACACCGTTTCACAGTATGGAAACCGAGGATTTCGTTGCCGGCGGACTGCGCTTCGCCAACGGCGCCGTCGGTTCGATCGTCGCCAGCACCGCCATGTATCCGGGACAGGCGGAGTCCCTCACCTTCAACTTCGAACGGGCATCCGCTCACCTCCAGTCAGGGACGCTGACGGTCGACTGGCATGACGGACGCCGGGACAGGTTCGGCGAACCGGCGACAACGGGCGGCGGCGCCGACCCGATGGCCTTCCCGCATGAGTGGCATCGCGATCTTATCGGGAATTTCGCCGACGCGATAACGGAAGGCAGGGAGCCCCGGATCCCCGGCAACGAAGCGCTGCATGTCCACAGGTTGATCGACGCCCTTGTCCAATCGTCGCGGGAAGGTGCCATCGTGACGGTCGCCCACGGCGGCTGACGGGCAACCGCGCGGCCCTGGGCCTGATCCATGCCGTGAGAAGAACGGAGCGAGATTGGCCGGGCGGACCCGAATCGGGCTTCAGCCGCGCCGGCCCCGCTGATCGTCGTCGAACAATGCCGACAGTTCGTTCAGTACCGTCCCGCCCAGTTGTTCCGGATCACTGATCGTCACCGCCCGGCGATAATACCGGGTGACATCGTGACCGATACCGATCGCCAGCAACTGCACATCGGAGCGGGTCTCGATGAACTCGATCGTGTCGCGCAGATGTTTTTCCAGATAATTTCCGGGATTGGCCGAAAGTGTGCTGTCGTCGACGGGGGCACCGTCGGAAATCACCATGAGAATGCGCCGCTGCTCCGGCCGGGCCAGCAACCGCTGGTGGGCCCACAGGATCGCCTCGCCGTCGATATTCTCCTTCAGCAACCCCTCGCGCAGCATCAGCCCCAGCGAGCGCTTCGCGCGCCGCCACGGCGCATCCGCCGGCTTGTAGACGATGTGGCGAAGATCGTTGAGGCGCCCGGGATTGGCCGGCTTGTCGGCGCGCAGCCAGGCCTCGCGCGACTGCCCGCCCTTCCACGCCTTGGTGGTGAAGCCGAGGATCTCGACCTTCACCCCGCAGCGTTCCAGCGTGCGCGCAAGGATGTCCGCACTCATGGCTGCAACGGCGATCGGGCGTCCGCGCATCGAGCCCGAATTGTCGATCAGCAGGGTGATGACCGTATCGCGGAACTCGGTTTCACGTTCAAGCTTGTAGGACAGTGGCAGTGTGGGATTGGCGACAATCCGCGCAAGTCGCGCCGAGTCGAGTATGCCCTCATCGAGATCGAACAGCCATGAACGCTGCTGCTGCGCCATGAGCTTGCGCTGCAGGCGGTTGGCGATCCGGCCGATCATGCCCTCGAAGCGGGCGAGCGTCGCATCGAGCTGGGCGCGCAGACGGGTAAGCTCCGAGGGGCCGCACAGTTCATCGACCGTGACCACCTCGTCATACTGGTTGGAAAACACGCGATACGCCAGATGCTCGCCACCGGGCGGTATGTCGTTCGGCCGGTTGACGCGGGCATCGTCATTCTGGTCGGAATCGGCACCGGGCTCGGCATTCTCGTCGGCCATCGCTTCGGCCGACATGTCCTCCTCGCTGCTGTCGCCACTGCTCTCCTGATCCGCCTCGCTCCGCGCGTCCTGCTGGCTTGCCTCGGTATCCTGTTCGCCGCTCGTCGAGTCCGCCCGATCGTCCGAAGAACTCTGCTCCTCGTCCCGATCCTCATCCGGATCGGTGTCCTCGGGAAGATCGGCCAGTTCCTCGCTCAACCCCAAATCGGCCAACAACTCGCGCACCTTGCGGGCGAAGAGATCCTGGTGGTCGAGCTGTTCATGCAGGGCCGGCATGATCTCGTCGACACGCTCGCCCAGCCATCCCCGCCACGCATCGAGCTGTTCGACCTGGGCCGGCGCAAGCTCGTAGCCCAGCATCTTCTCGCGCATGTAGAGCTCGACGATCTCGGCCATGTTGCCATCGCGGCCGACTTCCGTTCCCTCGCTGCGCGACCGGAAGAGCTGTTCGAGATTGGCCCTGAGTCCGGCCATGTCCCGGCCGCCGAGCATTTCCACCCTGACCTGCTCAAGCCCGTCATAGAGCATGGAGGCGACCTCGCCCGGCGGGGCGAAACGCCGGTGAACGGCACTGTCGTGATGCCTCACCCGCAGGGCATGGCTGTCGGTCTCGCCGCGCACCCGGGCAATCTCGTGGTCGGCCCAGTCCTGACGCGGCGGTGCTACCCGCAACACGTTGGCGGCGGCCGTGGCCTGCTTTCCGGGCCCGCGCTTGCCCGACGCCCTGAAGCTGACTTCGAGGTCGCGATCCTCGGAAATCGCCCGCGCCGTGCTCGCGATCGCGCGCTCGAAGTCGTGCAGGTGCTCAGGCATGGACCAGATTGGCGACAGATTCGGGCAGCTCCGTGCCGAAGCAGCGCTGATAGTATTCGGCGATGATGTGACGCTCGGCCTCATCGCACTTGTTGAGGAAGGTCACCCGGAAGGCAAACGGCAGGTCGTCGAAGATCGACGCATTCTCCGCCCATGTGATGACCGTGCGCGGCGACATGACCGTCGAGATGTCGCCACTGATGAAGCCGCGCCGGGTCATGTCGGCCAGCCGCACCATGGACTCGATCTTCTTGCGCCCGTCCGCCGTGTCCCAGCCCGGCATCTTGGCCATCACGATGCGGCACTCGTCATCGTGATGGAGGTAGTTGAGCTGGGTCACGACCGACCAGCGGTCCATCTGGCCCTGATTGATCTGCTGGGTACCATGATACAACCCCGAGGTATCACCCAGCCCTACCGTGTTGGCGGTGGCAAACAGCCGGAAGGACGGATGCGGACGGATGACCTTGTTCTGGTCGAGCAGGGTCATGCGGCCCTGCGCCTCCAGGACGCGCTGGATCACGAACATCACGTCCGGACGACCGGCGTCATACTCGTCGAAGACCAGCGCCACGGGGCGCTGCAGCGACCAGGGCAGGATGCCCTCGCGATACTCCGTGACCTGCTGGCCGTCACGCAGGACGATGGCGTCCTTGCCGATGAGGTCGATACGGCTGATGTGGCTGTCGAGATTGACCCGGATGCACGGCCAGTTCAGCCTTGCAGCCACCTGTTCGATGTGAGTGGACTTGCCCGTGCCGTGATACCCCTGGATCATGACCCGGCGGTTGTGCTGGAAACCGGCAAGGATCGCCAGCGTCGTCGGCCGGTCGAACTGGTAGGTCTCGTCGATATCGGGCACATAGACCGAGCGTGTGCCGAATGCGCCGACCTTCAGTCCGGATTCGAAACCGAAGGTCTTCGATACCTCGACCTCGCGGTCGGGCAGTTCGGGCAGGTTCAGATCCTCGTCCGCCGCGACGACGGTTCCCTCCACGGCCACTTGTCGATCTCCTGGATTAACTCTCGGTGCGTTATGTGGTTTGCTTTACATGTTCGGCAAGCCGATATCAAACCGGGTGTCTGCCGAATTATGGAATTCGTACACCGGGACGGCCCCTCAGACTGCCCGGTGTACCGGCGGGAACACACCAAACGGCCCCTGTTCGCTGCGACCCGGCACCGCTATACCCTGTCCCCGTCCGCATCCCTGCGCTAGACGCAATGCCGAGTGTATGGCACCCGAGAGGTAGAGGCATGAGCAAGATCAAGGTGAAAAATCCGATCGTCGAGATCGACGGCGACGAAATGACCCGGATCATCTGGGAGATGATCAAGGACAAGCTGATCCATCCCTATCTGGATGTCGACCTGCTTTACTACGACCTCTCCATCCAGAAGCGCGACGAGACCGACGACCAGATCACCATCGACGCCGCCGAAGCGATCAAGAAGCACAATGTCGGCGTCAAGTGCGCCACCATCACCCCCGACGAGCAGCGGGTCGAGGAATTCGGCCTCAAGCAGATGTGGCGGTCGCCCAACGGCACCATCCGCAACATTCTCGGCGGCACCGTCTTCCGCGAGCCGATCATCTGCAGGAACGTCCCGCGCCTAGTTCCCGGCTGGACCCAGCCCATCGTCATCGGCCGTCATGCCTTCGGCGACCAGTACCGCGCCACCGACTTCCTTGTCCCCGGCAAGGGCAGGCTGACCATGAAATTCGAGCCCGAAGGCGGCGGCGAACCCATCGAATTCGAGGTGTTCAAGTTTCCGAGCGCCGGCGTCGCCATGGGCATGTACAATCTCGACGACAGCATCCGCGACTTCGCCCGCGCCTGCATGAACTACGGCCTCCTGCGCAACTGGCCGGTCTATCTCTCCACGAAGAACACCATTCTCAAGAAGTATGACGGTCGCTTCAAGGATCTGTTCGAGGAAGTCTTCGAGAGCGAATTCAAGGACAAGTTCAAGAAGGCCGGCATCACCTACGAGCACCGCCTCATCGACGACATGGTCGCCTGTGCGATGAAGTGGAACGGCGCCTTCGTCTGGGCCTGCAAGAACTATGACGGCGATGTCCAGTCCGACACCGTGGCCCAGGGCTTCGGCTCGCTCGGCCTCATGACCTCCGTGCTGATGACACCCGACGGCAATACCGTCGAGGCCGAGGCGGCGCACGGCACCGTCACCCGCCACTATCGCCAGCACCAGCAAGGCAAGGAAACCTCGACCAACCCCATCGCCTCGATCTTCGCCTGGACCCGCGGCCTCACTTACAGGGGCAAGCTCGACGAGACGCCGGCGGTATCCGAGTTCGCGCAGAAGCTTGAGGAAGTCTGCATCGAGACCGTCGAGGGCGGCCAGATGACCAAGGACCTCGCCCTGCTCATCGGTCCCGACCAGCCCTGGCTGACTACCAACAAGTTCCTCGAAGCCCTCGACACCAACATGCAGAAGAAGATGGGCAGCTGACCGCCCGACATTGAAAGGCACCTCCCCGCGCCGGTCCAGCACCGGTGCGGGGATGGATGGTTGTTGCCGACATCCTTACAACGTTTCCACACCACCATCGATGGCCGTTCCGGCAATCCGCGTGTCACATTCGGCAAACCTGGGCCTTGTTCCCGAAACAACGGCAAGGATCAGGTGAAATACGACAATATAATACGCCTGGTGATTAAGTATCTTTGAAAATTTTCAACTTTTAGATGAATTAAAATATTGCGAAAAATCCATCTTGTACAAATTTCCGCAGCCGACTACCAAGTGACAAAACCTTTCGTCGAAAAGGGAAAATCAAAACACCAGCACTTCTGTCATCTCAGTTGCAACCTTTTGTATCAAAGTCATTTACATCATCTCTGAGGGAGAAACCGATGACTGTAACCGAATCCTCCCTGGGCGGTATCGGTACCGACCAGACGCTCTATGTCACGATGACCGGCGACGGTGACAACGACACCATCGACGCAACCAGCATTTCCAACGGCAACATCGCCCTTGCCGTCACCCTGCAGACGATTGTCGGCGGCACGGTCCAGTTCACCATCAACGGCAATGGCGGCGATGACGACATCACCGGCAGCGCCTTCGGCGACATCATCAATGGCGGAGGTGGCGCTGACTGGATCGAAGCCGGCGCCGGGGACGATGTTGTCAGCGGTGGCAACGGTTCCGACACCATCTTCGGCGAGGGTGGAAACGACACCCTGAACGGCGATGGCGGCATCGACTACATCTACGGCGGTGAAGGCGACGACACCATCGACGGCGGCACAGGTGCCGACGAGCTCTTCGGCGAGGAAGGCAACGACACCATCGACGGTGGCGACGGCAGGGACACCATCGACGGCGGCACAGGTGCCGATAACCTCAATGGTGGTGCCGGCAACGACACCATCTATGGCCGCGGCGGTCAGGACGTCATCGACGGTGGCGAGGGCAACGACACGCTCTATGGCGGCGGCGGTGCCGACGTCTACACCTTCGCGTCGTACAGCTCCGATGCTCCCGAGCACGACTTCATCAAGGACTTCGGCTGGAACGACCAGATCGACCTGACCGACGTCGCCAAGCTGGCCGAGGTCACCATCAGCAAGCTGAACGACAGCACCGCACTGATTTCGCTCCACGGTGCCAAGGGCGCGTTCCTCGGCGACATCCGCGTGCAGGGTGCCGAGAACCTGCTCTACCAGGCGGGCGAGGTGACCGGCGACCAGGCTGGCGATGCGCTCATCAGCGGCGGTGCCACCATCGTCCTCAACGATGCGGTCATCCAGCTCTGACCTTCATCGCCGTTCCCTGACGGGAACTTGAGTGATGGCAAGGGCCGGCGAATAGCCGGCCCTTTTTCTTTGTCCGGTACGCGAGGGCGTTACGGGACGGCAAGAGAGACATGGTTGCAAGCAGCGGCCGCCGATGCGTTCGTCCGTTCGAGAAAATCGAGGAAGGTTGCCGGATCGAGCGGACGGGAGAGAAGGAACCCCTGGATCTCCTCGCAGCTCGACGCACGCAGGATGGCAAGTTGTGCCTCGGTTTCAACTCCTTCGGCCGTGGAATTCAGACCGAGAGTCTCGCACAGCCCGAGGATCGTACGGACGATGGCCTCGGCCTCGCGATCGGTGTCGATATCGGTGATGAACGCGCGATCGATCTTGATGCGGTCCATCGGAAAGGAGCGGAGTTGCTGAAACGACGAGTAACCGGTTCCGAAATCGTCCATGGCGACGGCCACGCCGAGTTCGCGGATGCGTCCCAGCACCTCGGCGGCATGGGCCGGATTCTCCATGATCATGCTCTCGGTCACCTCGATCTCCAGACATTCCGGTGGAAGTCCGCTACGGTCGAGTGCGGTCAGAATGGTCGTAAAGAGATCGCCATCCTTGAGCTGTACCGGACTGAGATTGACCGAAACGCGCAAGGGTGCACCGTTGACCCGAAGGCGGGCTGCACGGTTGCAGGCCTCCCGGATCACCCAGCGACCGAGTGGCAGGATCAGCCCGACATCTTCGGCGACAGGCACGAAACTCGCGGGGCCGACCATGCCCCGCACGGGATGGCGCAATCGCAGCAACGCCTCGGCACCCGTCACCCCGCCAGTTCTTGCGCAAAACTGCGGCTGGAAATACAGCTCGAACCAGTGCCGATCGAATCCGTCGCGCACATCCTGCTCGATCTGCTTGCGCATGCGCAGGTCGTGGTCCATCGACGCCTCGAATACGCGGGCGGTGCGCCGCCCTTCGCGCTTGGCGCTGTAAAGGGCGAGATCAGCGTGCGAGAGCAGGTTTTCGCCGGTCATGTCACCGCAGGGGTAGAGCATGATGCCGATGCTGGCACCACAGGTGACCCGGTGGCCATCGAGCAGGAACGGTTCGTTGAAGATTTCGAGAAGCCTATTGGCAAAAACGAGCGCATGGTCCTCGCTGGAGGTATTGGCCTGGATAATGGCGAACTCGTCACCCCCCAGCCGGGCAATGAAGTCCTCGCCACGCAGGTGGTTACCCAGACGCGCCGCAACCTGGCGCAGCAATTCGTCGCCAACGGCATGGCCGAGCGTGTCGTTGACCTCCTTGAACCGGTCGAGGTCGATGAGATGCAGCGCCCCCTGGCGGACACGGCGGCCGGCAGGACGCAGGGCTTCGACAACCTTTTCGTTGAACGAAAAGCGGTTGGGAAGACCGGTCAGCACGTCGTGGTGGGCAAGATAGCGCACCCGGGCCTCGGCCTCCTTCAACTCGCTCACGTCCTGCACGATGATCCGGACACGCACCGGCTCGTCGCCGACAAATTCCGCTTCGCCACGCAGTGACAAGGTGAGAATGCCGCCATTGGGCCGACGGTAGCGGAATTCGGTAGCCAGCGATTCGCGCAGTTCCACGGCCCTGGCGAATTCCTGCATCAGGCGGCGATAATCGTCGGCTTCCAGACGGCGCATGAGCGCACGCAGCGACAGCACCAGTTCGTCCTTGCCCCGGTCGAGGACCAGTGCCGCCTCGCGGCTGATCCGGGCGGTCCTCCTGCGCAGGTCGATCATGATCGCACCCAGGCGCGCCATACGCTGCGCCCGCACCAGTTCCTCGCGATTCGCCTGCAATTCGACGAAGGCGAGGCTGGCACGGTGAACATAGCGCAGCCTGTGATTGAGCAGTATGGGCGAAATCGGCTTGTTGATGAAATCGGTAGCGCCGGCATCGTAGGCCATGGCGACCGAACCACTGTCATCGTTGCCCGTCATCATGACCAGCGGAACATCATGGAGGCGGGCGCTGCTTCGTATCTCGCGGCAGGCCGCGAACCCGTCCATCGGGCTCATGATCACGTCCATGAGAACGATGTCGGGATGACACTCGTGAGCCAGTTTGAGTGCCTGCGAGCCATCGGCCGCCTCGACCACGTCGAACCCCGCAGCGACCAGCGATTCCCGGCAGAGGAAGCGGTTGATTTCATCATCGTCGGCAACCAGCACCAGCGGCCTCGACCCCTCCGGTAAAGACGAAGGGACATCCGTGTCCAGCATGGAATCGGTTTCGGGATTCGCCAAGCCTGCCCTCTGAGGTTCCAAAGAACGGACAAAAAACATCCGACGCCATGTTCTATCGTCATGCGATGAATTTTTAGTTAAGGCGGCATCCCGCATTTGCCCTGCCCGGGCTCGTTCGAATTTATGAAAAATTCTCCATAAAAATGATTGCATTGGAAATAATTCTACCAATAGTAGATATTTCTATTGATGTGGAGCATGCTCGATGGCCGGATCCGGTTTCACGCACGTCGGTCTTGCGGTGTTGATGGCGCTGATCCCGGCCAGTGTCCTGGCCGAGGCGGCATCCGACGACCTCACCCTGCTCGATCTCGAAGACCTCATGGATATCGAGGTAACCTCGGTATCCAAGAAGGCCCAGAGCGTCGCCGAAACACCTTCGGCGATCTATGTCCTCACGGGCGAGGAAATTCGCGAATCGGGTTATACGAGCATCCCCGAGGCCCTGCGGCTGGTTCCCGGCGTCAGTGTCGCCCGCATCAATGCCGACAAGTGGGCCATCGGCGTTCGCGGTGGCCAGCAATTGTTCTCCAACAAGCTGCTCGTGCTGATCGATGGCCGCAGCGTCTACTGGTCGCTCTATTCCGGCGTGATGTGGGGCATGCAGGATCTCGTGCTCGACGACATCGACCGGATCGAGGTGATCCGCGGCCCGGGCGCTTCGGTATGGGGTGCGAATGCCGTCAACGGTGTCATCAACATCATCACCAAGAAGGCATCCCAGACACAGGGCACGCACGGAACCATGCTCGCGGGAAGCAATGGCGACCTCGCCGGGGAGATGCGCCATGGCGGAACGTTCGGCGAGGATGGCTACTACCGGATCTACGGCAAGGCACGGCATTATGACGGGCTCAAGTCCCTGCCCGACGAAACGCTCGATGACGGCCTTACCGACGGTCGCATCGGCTTTCGCGCCGACAAGGACGGCACGGTCGACCAGTTCAGTTTCCAGGGCCAGATCGCCCGGCAGTCGATCGACGAAAGCCTGCGCAGTTTTTCGCTCGTGGCTCCCTATGCCCTGACACGCGACGAAAACAGCACGGTCAACCAGGGTTTCCTCATGGGCAAATGGGACCATGCACTTGGGGAAGACAACAAGGTCAGTTTTCAGGCCTATGTCGACAGCATGCATGTGAACGACTACCTGGCCCCGACCGAGCACGCCCATTACAGCACCATAGATCTGGAACTGAACCAGCAATTCGATTTCGGCGATCGCCAGTCGATCGTCTGGGGTATCGGGTTTCGCAGCAATCTCATCGATCTCAAGACTTCCGGCAACATCCAGTTCGACCTCGACCGCGCCGACAACGTGTTCAGCGCCTTCATCCACGACGACATCGAGATCATTGCCGATCATCTCACCGCATCGGTGGGCGTCAAGTTCGAGCACAACGATTTCACGGGGTTCGAGATTCAACCCACATTGCGTGGCAATTACCGCATTGACGACTCGAACTCGATCTGGGGAGCCGTGTCACGCGCGGTTCGCACGCCTTCATCGCTGGACCGCGATCTCAATGCTCTTCTCAACGTCACACCTCCCTCAATTGCGGTACCGCTGCCAACCGCATTACGTGTCATCGAGAACAACGACGTCGACTCCGAGGAGATGTGGGCCTTCGAACTCGGCTACCGTTCCCAGATCGGCGACAATCTCAACATCGATATTGCTACCTTCGCGAATTTCTACAGGAACATGATCGGGTTATCGCAGATCGGCCTGAATGTTGCCGCCCCTCCGCCGCATGTCGGCCTGATCGAGCAGTTCGACAACAACATCGAGGGCCACACGGTCGGCGGCGAAATCAGCATAGACTACCGGCCCATGGCGGGTACCCGCCTGCGTACAGGCTACAGCTTCGCGAACATCGACATCAAGGTCACCGACAACACCGAAGACGACCGCGCCCTGCTGCCGGCCTTCGAAGACAACCTGGCGCGAAACCAGGTCTTTGCCCATCTCACCCATGACCTGACCGATACGCTCCAGGTCGGCGTGATCGGGCGGATCATCGGCCAGATCCGCTACCCCAATGTCAACAGCTACGGCGAAATGGACGTGCGCCTGGCGTGGAAACCCGTCGACGGCGTCGAATTGTCCATCGTCGGCCAGAACCTCCTTCATGACGCTCACAAGGAACATGGAACAGAGTTTCCGTCAGCCGTCACCGGGCGCGTGGAACGCTCGATATACGGCAAGATCGCCGTGGATTTCTGAACCCTGCCGCAGCGACCAGCCATCGTGACCACGCAGCCGGACCAGGCCCCCGATAACGGTGCGAATGCGTTGCAATGCCCCACGAACGGGATCTTCATCACTTCGAAACCATCTGCGAACCATGATGAACCCGAGCGTTTCGCCCCGAACAGAACGGTTCCACCGGCCATAAAACGAACCCTCCATCTCCTCGGCCTCGCCGTCGTCCTGTCCTGCGTCACCGTTCGTTTCGCACTGTCGGAACCTCGGGAAGAGCAGGTCAAGGCAGCCTATCTGTACAATTTCGCCAAGTTCATGGAATGGCCGGAAGAAAGCTCCCCGCCCGGCCGCTTCAATATCTGCTTCGAAGGCAATACGGACCAGCTCGAAGCCATCGAGAGCCTTGCCGGCAAATCGGTGAACGACCAGGTGGTCCACGTTCGCCAGACCAGAGGACCCGACGACCTCGCCGACTGCCAGATCCTCTTCCTGCAACATGGCTGGGCCGATCCGTTCACCCCGGCCGTGACCGGACGGACGGCCTTGCTCACCGTCGGCGACGGCATCGAGTTCGCAGAGGACGGCGGTGTCATCGGCCTGTTCACCACCGACCGGAAGCTGCGGTTCGCCATCAATGTCCATGCCGCTGCGGCAGCACGACTGAAGATCAGCTCAAAACTCCTGAACCTCGCACGCATCTTGCGAAATCGCTGAGAGTCGAGATCGACGCCATGCTAAAGAACCTTTCCATCTCGAACAAGATCACCCTGCTCATCTCGGTGGTGAGCACGCTGGTACTGACCATGGCATCGATCGCGTTTTCGGTGGTCGAACTGGTATCCACACGGCAGGCACTCGTTCAAAGCCAGATCGCCCTTGCCCTCGACATCGCACGCGACAGTACGGCCGCCGTGACGTTCAACGATCGCTCGGCTGCAAGCGCGCTGCTTGGCGCACTCGACATTCACGATGACGTGATCAGCGCGGTCATTGCCGACAATCATGGCGAGGTTCTTGCCTACTACCGGCACAAGGACAAGTCATCTTCCGCTTCCGGGCTGGTCGTCGGCTCGCTCGCTACCGGCATCGAAACATCTCTCGATGGCGTTCGCATCGTCGAGCCGATCATCCTCGACAGCGAAAGAGTGGGAACACTGGTCATCAAGGGCGACCTCAAGAAGGCCTGGGAACACCTGCGCCTGTTTCTCCTGATGTCCGTCGGCATCATGCTGATCGCCATCGCCGTCACGGTCTATCTGGCAAGCCTCTTTCAGGGCCTCATCTCCCGGCCGATCCTCGCTCTGGCCGAGATCAGTCGCGCCGTCACAGTCGAACAGCGCCTCGACCTGCGGGCAAGTCGCCAGGGCGGGGATGAGATCGGCTCGCTCGTCGATGCCTTCAACGGCATGCTGGACGCCATCGGCGATCGCGATGAGCAACTGCGCCAGCAGCGCGACGATCTCGAACAAATGGTACAGGAGCGTACCGCGGACCTCGCCCAGGCGCTCGAACATAGCCGGCAGGAAGAGGAGAAGGCGGTTGCCGCAAGCCAGGCAAAGTCCCAGTTCCTTGCCAATATGAGCCATGAGATCCGCACGCCGCTCAACGCCGTCATCGGCATGTGCGACCTTCTTTCCGATACGTCACTGGATGGCCACCAGACCAAACTGCTGACGACGGTCGCCAATTCCGGCCAGACACTTCTGTCGATCATCAACGACATTCTCGACATCTCCAAGATCGAGGCGGGCAAGCTGGTTCTGGCCTGCATGGATTTCGATCCACGCGACGAGATCGAGGAAACGCTGGCCCTGATGGCGGCCCGGGCCCATGCCAAGGGCCTGGAGCTTACCGGCGTGCTTCCCGAGGGATTGCCGCATGTCGTGCGTGGCGATGTGGTCCGGTTGCGGCAGATCATCCTCAATCTGCTGGGAAATGCCATCAAGTTCACCGAAGAGGGCGAAGTCGTCCTGAAACTGACATGGCGGGAAAGCGAAGGGCAGCGGATCGAGTTCCGGTTCGCCATCACCGATACCGGCATCGGCGTTGCCCCGGACAAGCAGGATGAAATCTTCGAGAGCTTTGCCCAGGCCGACAACACCGATACCCGCCGATTCGGCGGGACCGGCCTCGGGCTGACCATCGTCCGCCAGCTGGTCGGCATGATGCAGGGCAAGATCTGGCTTGAGAGTGAACTGGGCAAGGGTTCAACCTTCTTGTTCAATGTCATCCTCGACCACTCGCAAGGGACCGGCACGATCCTCGATGCCGCGCCCGACCTATCCGGCAAGAACATCGTGATGATCGATGACAATGCGAACAACCTGCAGATTCTCGAACACTACCTCCACGCATGGGGAGCCGGGGTCGAGTCGCATCTCGATCCGGTCGAAGGGCTGGAGGTATTGGGCAGGCAGGCGAAGTCAGGCCAGCGACCGACCTGTGTCATCCTCGATGGCATGATGCCCGACCTGAGCGGCTTCGATGTCGCCCGGTGCATGCAGGACGACCCGAACCTGCGCGACGTCCCCAGAATCATGCTCACTTCGGGTGGCATGCGCCGCAGCGATGCCGAGACGCGAGCGCTCGGAATCCTCGCGACACTCGACAAGCCCCTACGACGGCGGGATCTGGGCACCACGCTCGACCGGATCGTGAACGGCGCCGTACGTCCCGAAGCGCGGATCGAACGGCGTCAGAATCGCAAGCTGCAGGCCCATATCCTGGTCGCAGAAGACAATCTCATCAATCAGGATGTCGCCCGCGGCATGCTCGAAAGCCTGGGCTGCACCGCGACCGTCGTCGATAACGGACAGGAGGCCGTGGACGCCATCAAGGCCGGGGGAACCGACGCTTTCGACGCCATTCTCATGGACTGCCAGATGCCGGTCATGGACGGGCTCGAAGCGACCCGTGCCATTCGCGACCATCTGGCGGATGGCAGGCGGCTGCCCATCCTCGCACTGACCGCCAATGCGCTCGATGGCAGCTGGAAAGCATGCCAGCAATCGGGCATGGACGACATGCTGGCCAAGCCGTTTCGCCGTGAACAGTTGCTGGCCATGCTCACGCGCTGGCTGCCGGCAGACGTTGAGGATGACGGCGATGGGATGGCCAAGGCAGACGATCCGGTGGAACCGCCGCCGGATGACCTGTTCGACGAGGCATCCCTTGCACCGCTGCGCCAGATCGAGACGGCCGGCGCCAGCGGCATGGTGGCACGTACCATCATGAAATATCTCGACCATGTGCCGTCTATCCTGACCGAGATGCAAACCGCCTGCACGCAGGGCGATTTTGCCACGGTCAAGCGCCACGCCCACAGTCTCAAGTCGAGCAGCGCCAGCGTCGGCGCATTGGCAGTCTCGAAACATGCCGCGGAGATCGAGCGAACGGTGGCCGAAGGCTGCGACCCGCTGGCACTGGCCGGGGAAATCGGGGGGCTCCAGGACCTGTTCGAACGGACGCGCAAACCGCTGAAGGCCGCCGCCAGCACGAATACGCCGGTTTCCTGAACACTATACGGACCCCGGTGAGGTGTGGGCGGGACGTCGTGCCCGCAAGATCGGACTTGAATTTACGGATCACTCCGGCCCATTTGGTCAATGGACCGACACCGGAGCCCATCATGGGTGGTTCAATGGTCCGCAAGAGCAGGACTCCAGGGAGAAAAGCCAATGAATATCACCCGCGCCGCCGAATGCGAGACGAAACGGGGCAACAGCGAATGGTTCACGGGGACCGTCTGGCAGGACCCGATCGTGGACACCCCTGCACCCGCCCGGCTGCGGGCGGTTCGGGTCACGTTCGAGCCCGGTTCGCGCACGGCCTGGCATACCCACCCGCTCGGCCAGACTCTTCTCATCATTTCCGGTACTGGCCGAGTGCAGACTTGGGGCGAAGGAATAAGGGAGGTTCACGCCGGTGACACGGTCTGGATTCCGCCGGGCGAGAAGCATTGGCATGGCGCCACGCCGACACAGGGCATGGTGCACATCGCAATGCACGAAAATCTCGACGGCAAGCACGTCGACTGGATGGAACCCGTACCCGACAAGGTCTTCGACGCCCAGCCCGGCTGATCGTCGAATCCCGCCACCGTCGCCGGGTTCCGCCGGCCCGTACTCCTACTGGAGCGAGATCAGTTGCATGAGCAGTTCGATCTCGTTCTCAGCGGGAATCTCATTCATGTCACCGGCGCCTTCGAAAGGGGTGGCGTGCTCCGCCAGCCCGGGTGCATTCTGCTGCATCTCCGCCTGCATGGGTGGCGGTGGATCGTCAGTCAGATCCTTGAGCACATAGCCACGCCCCCATACCGTCTCGATATTGTGCTTGTTGTGGTTGATCGCCGAGATCTTCTTGCGCAACTTGCAAATGAAAACGTCGATGATCTTCTGTTCCGGCTCGTCCTCGCCACCATAGAGATGGTCAAGGAAGATTTCCTTGGTCAGCGGTTGCCCGCGACGCAGGGCGAGCAGTTCCAGGATGGTATATTCCTTGGCCGTCACCTTGAGCGGTACACCGTCGATCTTCACCGTACGCGTGACCAGATCGAGCGTCATCCGCCCAAGCTTGATTTCCGGCGTCGCATGCCCCTTCGACCGGCGGATGATGGCCTTGATCCGGGCCACGAACTCATCCTTGTTGATGGGCTTGCTGATGAAGTCATCCGCACCGCTCGTCAGTGCACGGACCTTTTCCTCGGAACTGTCCTCGCTGGAGACAATGAGCACCGGTGTATCCACCTTGGCATTGCGCATGCGCCGCACGAACTGCGCGCCATGCATGTCAGCGAGTTGCAGGTCGACCACGGCGATGTCATATTCATACACCTTGGCCAGTTCGAGGGCGTCGTCGCCGCTGTTGACGGCTTCCACGACAATGCCCTCCTCCTCCAGTGTCCGTTTGAGCAGGGTCATCGAGACTGGGTCGTCTTCCACCACCAAAGCTCGCATGTGCCAACCTCAAGTTGTATATTTGCAACTTTGTTTACCATAAATGAATTGAATCCGTTTTTTCAACCATAACTTACCTAACCGGTATCAGTAATCAACCATAAGTAGAATATTTGCAGACCCGGACAATATCCAGCCAGGGATCAGAAGCATCTGCCGCCTTCTGACGGGTATGGGAAATCCATTGCTTTTCAATATATTAACCATAGAATCAGATTCAGATGCGCGGCAATGCGGTGAACCATCCGGGGCCGAACGCTCTTGGCAACACCGACGAAAATTCGGCATTTCGGCCAGAGCTGCGACAATTTGTACCAGTGACAGATGCCACATCTTGATCATCGGAAATTTGATATCTGTCGCCCAACGCCATTCGATGATTTTCTTAATATCGCGATAGTCTCATCTCATCGAATCATGTCCGGAAGGATCGTCCTGAATGACCTTGCGGCGGCTTCAACAGGCTGCGACCGCACCATCCGAACGAGGGTCCGCTGCTCCCTCCAGCAGTCCGTCCGGATGAAGAACGATGCCGCCGGCATGTCCCATGATCTCCTCGTATTCACCCACCACCAGCAGGTCGTGTCCGGCCTTGCGCATGGCCTCGATCAGTTCGGGAGCGAAGCGGCCTTCCATGCGCAACTTGGCGGTATCCTCGCCCCATGTCCGGCCGAGCAGCCAGCGCGGCGCCGTGACGGCCTGCTGAATCGGCTGGCCGAACATGGCGTGGCGGCTGAATACGGCAGCCTGCGTCTGCGGCTGTCCTTCGCCGCCCATGGTCCCGTAGACCATCCTGCGCCCGTCCGACAGCGACGCCATGGCCGGCTGGATGGTGTGAAACGGCCTTCGATAGGGCAGCAGATGATTGTGATGGACCGTGTCCAGCGAAAACGAGGTCCCGCGGTTCTGCCACGAAACGCCGCTCCCCGGGAGCACGACACCCGAGCCGAATTCCCAGTAGATCGACTGTATCATGCTGACGGCCCGACCATCGCGATCGACGGCACCGAGCCAGACGGTATCTCCTCCAACCGGTGCATCCGGCCATGGGGCAGCTTTCCTCATGTCGACAGAATCCGCGAGTGCGTCGAGTCGGCCGGAATCGAGGAAAGCCGTGGCCGGCTCACCCATGAAGGCAGGATCGGTGACATATCGGTCACGTACACGGAACGCGGCCTTGGTCGATTCGACCAACCCGTGAACATGCGCGAAGCTCTCCCCTTCGGTCACGCCGAGGCGGGCGAATGTTCCCAGCAGCAGCAACGAGGCGAGCCCCTGGGTGGGGGGTGGCATGTTGTATACAGTGTGTCCCGCCACATCGAGGGCAAGCGGTTCCACATCCAGCGCACGATGCCGCTCAAGGTCGGCCAAGCGCAGAGGGCTGCCGATGGCTTCGAGATCCCCCGCCATCGCGCGGGCGAGGTCGCCACGGTAGAAATCGTCCAGACCGGATCGGGCCAGATGCTCGAACGTGGCGGCCAGCTTCGGCAGGTGCAGCCGGCTGCCCTGCATGCAGTCTCCGTAGGTGTCGAGGAAACCCGGCACATCCACGAGCTGATCGCGCTTGGATGCCGCATTGTCGGCCAGTGTAGCGGTTACGGCAACACCATCGCGGGCAAGATGAATGGCATCCTCGAACAGGCGCGAGAGGGGCAGGCGTCCCCGCGCAAGCTCGTGGGCCCGGGCCCAGCCCGACACCGCCCCGGCGACGGTCAGTGCGGCGAGGGGACCGCGGCTGGGAATGGCATCATACCCCTGCGCCCTGTAGAAATCGATGCTGGCCATGCCGGCCGCCGCGCCGCATGCATCGATGCCGACAGGAGCCTGGCCGGGTTCCGCTATCAACCAGAAATTATCGCCACCGGGAGCGTTCATATGCGGGTAGACGACCGTGATCACCGCCGCGGCGGCCAGCATCGCCTCGACCGCATTACCTCCCTCCTGGAGCACCCGAAGGCCGGCACGGGCAGCCAGATGGTGAGGAGCGGTGACCATGCCACCATAGGCACAAACGGATTGCAGCATCGTCTTCAGACCTTCATGCAGGCAGTGGGATCGGCGGCCCAGGCGACCAGCGCCTGTTTTATGCCCGTGAGCGTGCTTCGCCCCGAGCTGTGACCGACCGCATCGAGACCGGCCATGGCCGGTGCAAGGTCGCTGTAGCTGTATTCAGGATCGAGCAGAGCCGCCAGTGCCGCATGCACCGGCGCACTGGCATAGCCATGGGCGGCCGCACGCAGATGGGCGAGCGAAATGGCATGAGTCCGTTCAGCGGCGGCGGCGAGCACGGGCGTCGCATCGAAACGGGCACCGACCGCGCGCCATGCCAGCATCATCCCGGCAATGATATCATCGCCGTCCGGAGTCAGTCCCTCTCCGCGTCCCAGCAGCGACAGCCCGCCGGAAGCGACCGGAACATCGCGGCACCGTCCGGCCACAAGCTGCATACAGCCCTGTATACAGTCCGGCGACGGCCATGGGTCGGGGTGCCAACGACGAGCAGACCGGCCATCGAGCCAGACGTCGGCTCCCGCGGCGGGCAATCTCCGGCAACGCATGTTGATCGCGCCATCATACAGCGCAGGGTCGGTGATACAGACGAGTTCCCCGTCGACCGCGACATAGGCGCTGCGCTCGAAACGGGCCATGACCCGGCCCTGTATACAGCCGTTCGGGCGAGCGTCGAGGATGCACGCGGCCAGAGGGCCGACGCTGATGGCTTCAAGGATCATCGGCAAAGACATGGGTGCCGCTACGGCCTTCCAGCGCATCCATGCACTCCTCAAGATGGCCGATGACCACGTGATCGCCGCCGCCTTCGAGGAAGCGGATGGCCGCCTCGACCTTGGGGCCCATGGAACCCGCCGGGAATTGTCCGTCCGCATGCAACTGCCTGAGTTCGCGCAGACCGACCCGTTCGAGATCGCGCTGGCCGGGCTTGCCCCAGTCCACCGCGACCCGGCGCACAGCCGTGAGGATCATCAGCGTGTCAATGCCCAGCACGTTGGCCATGTGAGCCGAACTCAGGTCCTTGTCGACAACGGCCTGGACACCGTGCCGTACGCCCTTGGGTCCCCGCACCACGGGGATCCCGCCACCACCACCCGCGATCACGACAGTTCCCCGCCGGGCCAGTACCTGCACCAGCGAGATATCGCAGATGTGCCGCGGCTTGGGGGATGGCACGACATGTCGCCAGCCGCGTCCGGCGTCCTCGCGCATCTCCCAGCCGAGCTCGGCGGAGACGGCCCTTGCCTGTTCCTCGCTGAAGAACGGACCGATGGGCTTTGTCGGATTGGAGAATGCCGGATCGTCGGGATCGACCTCGACCTGGGTAAGCAGGCAGGCGACATGCCTCCCACTGTCGGCCTCCCGCAGGGCATTTTCCAGCGCCTGCATGAGGAGATAGGCGATGCCGCCCTGACTGTGGGCGACGCAGATATCCAGCGGCATCGGGGCAATACGATCACGTGTCAGAACCTGGCGCATGAGGATCTTGCCTACAACGGGACCGTTGCCATGCGTGATGATCAACTCGCCATCCATGAGGGCCAGGGGCAGGAGAGCCTTCGCTGTCCTTTCCGCGACGGCCTTCTGTTCGGCGGAAGTCCCCTCGATGTCGTCCGGATGGGTCGCATTGCCCCCGATGGCGATCAGCAACCGTCCGGGAATGCCATCGGAACGGTTACCTGCCATGGGTCTGGTCCAGATGGGCGCAAGCGGCCTCGGCGGCATCCGCATTGGACGGTTGCACCTCGACACCGACAGCCTCGAGCCTGGCAATCTGGCCCGCCAGTCCCTGAGGATCTTCGTCCGTGCCCGTCACCGAGGCCACCACCACGGGTCCCGGCCCGCGATGCCGCTTCAGCACATCTGCGACAGCACCTGCCGGATCGGCATGGCCGCCATGGCCCAGCACGACATCAATGAGCACGACGGCATTGGCGGGATCGCGCAAGGCGGCGGCAAGGGGTTCGTCCCGCACCGACGGATCGATCATCGGATGGGGGCGCCCACGGGTGTATTCGTCATCGCCAAGGTCGAGCAACAGATGACCCGGCCCGCCGGTCGCCGAAGCACCGGGTACGGGAACGTTGGATGCGACCGCAAGCCCTGCACGCTGGAGGATGATCTGCGCTTCGGCACAAAGTGTGCCGCCAGCAAAAAGCCCGACGATCCTCCCGGCCGAACCACCACCGTGGCCGGGTTGACGAGGTGCCGAAACGGTCCTGCCGAGCGCAAGCAACGCGGCGTCACGCAAGGTGGAGGCGGCCACGGCGTTGGTGGGCAAATCGATACCGTCACTGCCGAGGAAACAGATGACGAACCGCTTGCCGCTTTCCGCGACACGCCGGCGCACGGTCTGGACGACGCTGGCGGCAGGCGGTTTTGAAACGAGCACGATAGTCTCCGTGCCCGGATCGCGGTCGAGCATGTCCATGGCCATCAGCGTCGTGATGCCCCCGACAGCTTCCTTGAGATCCCGGCCGCCCGTTCCGATCGCATGGCTGATGCCGCCGCCATGCCGGGCGATGAGACAACTCACTTCCTGCGTGCCCGTCCCCGACGCCCCGACAATCCCGATGGATCCGCGGGGCACCCGGTTGGCAAAACACAAAGGGGCTCCTCCGATGATGGCCGTGCCGCAGTCCGGCCCCATCACCAGCCGGCCCATCGCGCGGGCTTCGGTCTTGAGCTCGACCTCGTCCCCGATCGGTACATTGTCCGAGAAGATCATCACGTCGAGACCGCGTCCGAGCGCCTTGCGCGCTTCGGCCACTGCATATTCGCCCGGCACCGAGATAAGCGCGAGATTGAGCGATGGCCGCGCTGCCTGTGCAGCCCGCAGGCTCCGCGGCCGCCACTGCGCCGCTTCCGCATTGGACCGTCTGGGCCGGTCGAGCAGCGCTTCAGCCTCCCTCAACACCTGATGGGCCACAGCCTCGTCACGCGCACGCACAGCCAGCACCAGATCGCTTGCGGCCGCCATATCGCCTTCGGCGGCAAGGACGCCCGCATGCCTCATGATTTCCCTGTTGGCTGGCGTCGCCATCATCAAGGCGGCATCCTCGACCCCATCCATGCCGGCTATCTCGCGCGACATGCGCATGAGTCCGACCGAATCGAGGTAGAAACCCTTGCGGACCAGATTGACGATCACGGCCATCAGCGCACTCCCATCCGATCGGCGAAAGCCCGCACGGCCTGTGTGAAACAGGCGAGGGGCGCGTTGACGACACCCGCACCGACCTGCCCGACGCCGGGTTTCCTGTGGGCGATGCCGGTATTGATGGTGGGCGTGATGCCACTGTCCGCGACGAGGCGGATGTCGATACCCGTGGGAACTCCCTGATAGTCCAGGGATGGAATCGTCCATTCGGGGTTCGAGGCCAGGGTGATTTCACCCATCTCTCGCGTAAAGATTGCCGCATCGGCCGCCGAACCGGCACCCACGAAACCTGCCACGGCCGGCGAGGCGGCCATGGCGAAGCCACCCAGTCCGATCGTTTCGACGATGGTCGAATCACCCATGTCGGGATTGGCATCAGCCTCCGTGTAGCCGGGAAAGTAGAGGCCGCGCGGCTGCTCGACCGGAGCCGTGAACCATTCGTCGCCGCACCCCGAAACGCGGATGCCGAAATCGGTACCGTTGCGGCACATGGCCGTGACCACGCTCGACCCCTCGATATCACGCACCGGGTCCATGATCGCCTTGCCGAGCGCCATCGCGATATTGAGGAAGAACTGGTCGTTGGAAGCGATGAACGCGAGCGCCCGTGCCAGTTCTTCGCGAGCGCCCGAGGTCCGCGCGAGAACAGGAGCGAGCGCCCGCAGGAAAAGGCCGGAACAGGCGACATTGCGCTGGTGCATCTCGTCACCCATGGTCAGGCCGCGCGCGACGAGGTTCTTCAAGGGAACGCCTCCGCATTCGCGCAGGGCACGCCCCAGCGCCGGTCCCAGCACATCGCGCAGCCAGCGCAGGCGGTCCAGCACCTCATCGTCATTGCCACCGAACCGCATGACCTTTCCAAGCCCTTCATTCACGGTGCAGTAGGCGCGGTTGCCGAACTTCCGGTTCTCGACCACCATCACCCACTGGCTTTTGGTGGTCATGCCCGTCATCGGCCCCACCGCATCGTGGTGATGATTCGGCTCGAAAACGAAGGCCCCCTCACCGGCGAGCCCCTCGGCTTCGGCCAGATCCCTCGCCCATCCCTCGAATACGGCAATACCCGTGACGGCACCGCGCATCGGCCCGCACATCCGCTCCCAACCGATCGGCGGGCCGGCATGGAGAATCATACGGTCAGCCAGATGCGGCATGACGGATGCCGCGGGAACGACGTCGACAAGTACCGGATCGGCCGCGAGCATGCGTGCAAGAGCCTCGCCATTGGCGGCTTCGATCCTGCCGGCGATGCCTGCCCCTGCTGTCTGTGGCTGTACCAACCGTGCCTCCCCTCCTGACTGTCACCCTGCCGTCTACCGAAGCGGCGCCTTCATTGCAGATCGTTCCGTGCCGCCGCGTCAAGGCTGACACAGAAGCCAAGGAACCGCCCGTGGTGGCATTGTGCGCCATCTCACTTGCGCGAGGGAGAGGGTTATCACAAGAAAATCGAAGAAACAGATCCCGGAATGACGATGGAAACCATCGGATCAGACGACGATCTCCGGCGGCTTGTCCATGCCGGCGGCAATCCCTCTGCGGGCCGGTTTCGAGATCGAGCTCGACCAACGCCGCTTCACGCAGCACCAGTCTTCTGGCCTGGCACGGACCCATTCCTCGAACCGCTCATGCACCTTGCACATCAGGGAATGCGCTGCCTCATGGTCACCGGCAATGTCGGGGTCCGGATAGACAGGCCGACCAAGCGTGAGACGGAAATGCGCACCATCCAGCCGCTCGATCCGGGTCGGCACCACCCCGGTACCCAGCTTGCAGGCGATGCGCGCAGGTATGGTCGTGGTCTGCGCATCGTGGCCGAAGAAGGGTACGGGATCGCCCCCGTCGATCCGGTGATCGACGAACAGACCGACGCCGCGCCCCTGCCGCAGCGCCGCAATCATCTTGCGCGGCACATCCCGGACATGGATGAAACCGCAGGGCATCCGGTTGCGATGCGAGGCGATCATGGCCTCGAATGCGGAATGTTTCTGCTCCGCAAAAATCACATCCAGAGGAAAATTGCCAAGCGCTCCCGCAAGCGCCGGAAGATTCCAGTTGGCCTGATGCATGGCGAGAAACACCATGCCAACCGGCGCATTGCGGATATCCTCAAGCGGTCCCTCGCTCACCAGCGTCACCCGGGCACCTTCACCCATGCGGCAAAGTTCATCGATATGGGGATATTCTGCCAGCACGCGGCCAATCTGGCGCCAGGTCTTGTGGGCCGTCTCCTCGATCCAACCCTGGTCGCGATCCGGAAAGACGATCTTCAGGTTGCGCATCACGTGCTTGTTCTTGCGAAGCCGGCGACCGACCACACCACCAAACACGGCACCCAGATCCGATGCACGATCGATGCCGATGGCCCGCGACACCAGCCATAGGGTGCGTATCGTGGCCATTTCCACCAACCTCAACCCGAGGTCGACGAAGCGATACCTGTCCGCGAGATCCTTGAATTTTGGATGAATATAGAGGCGTGCCATATCCTGCTCGATCGTGAGCTCTTTCCCGTTACGCGGAAATTCCCCGCCGCGCGTCCAACTCACCACTCCATTTCGCACAAATTTGAACTGTCACGCAACAGAGGCCTGTCACCGTGCGGCACAAATCACGGAACGGATACGCAAAGCGCCACAGGGCCATGATGCCGCCCCCCTGCCCCCGATCCCCGACGGCATCGAAGAAAACTGCATCACCCAAATATAATATCGGCGGGAAACTGCTCCATGGCCACTTCTATTGACAGGTTCCCTTCCCTCGCACTTGCCAAGACAGCTCCAAATCCGACTGCTGCATTCCGGCTTGCCGAATAGCCCGCTCGCAGGATATGCCCCACCATCCGGTCGCCTGACCAGATCGGCTCATAGCCAAACAGGCGAGGACCTGAACTTCTCAAGGCAAGCGTGACGGGCAATCGACCGCACTGTTCCTCCATTGCCGCTGCGGCATGCTTTCCGGCAAACTCAATGGATGTTTCCCAGTTCACGCAGCCGGCAAGCCCATTCGCATTGATTGAGAGCATGGGATCGATCTTCATCTCCCGATGTGGTGCACCAGCTTCGATCATGAGACCTAGCCGTGCATTGCGTCCCAGGAAAGTCAGCGGTGCGACAGCTTCCGCCTGCACAAGTTGATCATAGACGCACTGCGCAAATTCCGTTGGCACCAATACCTGCCAGGTGGCAAACGGGCTTTCCGGAAACCCGATCACGATCGAGCGCGAATATCCGAAATCGCACACCGCACTTTCGCCGGGTCCTGGCAGCTCCCGTACCCCGACGGAGCGAAGCAGGGATCCGGCCGCTCCGCCCGTCAGCGAGAAGATTGCAAAGCCCGACGATGCGTCGAACAACGAGGCATGGGTTCCCTCAAGCCCGGCTTCCAGGAGGTTCAATGCCCGTGTCTGCTGCAAAGCGTCCGCCAGCACGTGAAAGTGTTGATCGCCCAGCCGGATGATGTCAGCGACGAATTCAATCCTGCCGAGGCCGTTCAGGAACGGAACCAGGCGATGCCGCCCGACCTCCTCAGGAAGCGGCCCCGCCGCCAGTCGCGCAAGCGTGGCTCCGGCATCCCTGCCCTTGACGATCAGATTCGTATGGCTGCTGAGATCCGAAAAGGATGCACCGTCTTCAAGAGACCTTTGTTCGTCGAGCATCGAGGAAAACATCTCATGCCGCGAGATGTCGCGCTGAGCCTCCCGGACCACGAAACAGGACGGAACTTCCCACCCCGCCATGACTTCGAAAACCGCGCCCACCGCGGCCATGCGATCATGCACAGGTGAATGGCGCACATTCCGTGCAGCCTTCGGCTGATACTCGGGAGAAAGGATGGCGAAGAGGGCGCCGCCTGTCTCGGTCACCTTGTCGAACAGATAGCGCTTGTTGACTTCAAACGCCATCGTTCGACGGATGTCACAATCCCACATGTCGAGACCAGGACTGCCCTCATCCAGCCAGCAGGCAATTTCGCGACCAATTCCCCCCGAGGATCCAATTCCGACACCGCTCATCCCGGTGGCGACGATACAGCCACCAAGCCCCGGCGGTTCGCCAAGTAGATACCGGGAGTCGGGAGCAACGGATTCCGGTCCGGTCAGAAACTTGCGGATACCGATATCAGCCATCGCCGGTATCCGGTGGAGGAGATGGGCGAACATCTGCTCGAAGCGATCCGGCTCACCGTCGAGTTCGTCGAACTCGAAATCACCGGGGATTCCATCATACCCCCACGGCTTTTCAGGGAAGGCCGTGGCACCGATGGCAAGCTGCCTTGCATCTTCCCGAGCGAGCAGGCCACACTCGAAGTCACGCAATATCGGAAGCCCGGGCACGATGTCGTCGATCGGCTCGGTGACCATGTAGGATTGCTCGACCGCCATCAGCGGAATGTCGATATTCGACGCGCGGCCCAATTCCCAGGACCATAGCCCTGACGCGATGACAACCTTCTCTGCCCTGATAAGTCCATCTCCGGTTCGCACGCCTGTGACACGGCCCTTGTCGCTCTCGATCGAAATGACAGGAGTCTGCTCGTAGATCTTTACACCCCTCATCCGCGCCGCTCTTGCGTAAGCCTGAAGCGTGTCGAGTGGGTTGACCTGGCCTTCCGCCGGCATCGAGAACACGGAAATGACGTCCTCCATGCTGGCCAGCGGCCAGAGGCGCTTCGCCTCGGTCACACTGATCTCGTGCAGTTCCAGCCCCGTCGGCTTCATCATCGAGACAACCTGACGCAATTGTAGAAGATGCGCCTCGGACGTCGCCAGAATCAATGACCCGTTTTGCTTGAAACCGGTCGAGAGTCCGGTCTCGGCCTCAAGTTGCCTCAGGACCTTGTTCGTGTGCAGCGCCAGCCTGGTCATGTTCGGACTGCTGCGGATGAGCCCGATCAGTCCGTGTGAGTGCCATGTCGTGCCGCAGCCAAGCGTCCTGCGCTCAAGGACAATGATATCCTGCCATCCACGCTCCGCCAGATGATAAGCTGCGGAACAGCCGATCACCCCTCCGCCTACGACAACAACCCGAGCACTGGCGTCCGTCTTGGGCCTTTCAGATGTACCGGCATTCGACATGGCGAGACCTTTCGTTCCCGAAGAGAATTGAGGCAAACCTTTCCAGATCGTCACGGCGACGCACACATGGCCGATTCCGATTCAAGGAGCGACGTGACTAATCCAGATCCTCCCCGACAATCTGTGCCAGGATCTTCTCCCGGAGCTCGATGAAGTCAGGACGCGACTTCACAGCGCGCGCGCCAAGATCATGCTCGGCATACATGCGTGAAAACGGCGCCGGATGTTGCTCCAGCACCCGGCCGGGTGAAGCCGCCATCACCACAATCGAGGTTGCGCAGAAAACGGCTTCCTCGACGTCATGGGTGATGAACAGTACGGTTTTTCCGGTTTCGTGCCAGATCCGGACGATTTCGCGCTGCATGCGATCCCGCGTCAGGGCATCCAGCGCACCGAAAGGTTCGTCTACGAGCAGGATGCTGGTGTCGTTGGCAAGCGCGCGAGCGAGCGAGACCCGTTGCTGCATGCCACCGGATAACTCATAGGAATGACTTTTCTGAACGTGCGACAGGCCGACAAGATCCAGATATTTCTGCACCGTTTCATGCCGTTCCGCTTTTGGAACACCGCGCGCTTTCGGTCCCAGTTCGACATTTTCGTAAACGTTCAACCACTGAAACAATGCGGGCTGCTGGAGCACAACCGTCCTGTCCGCGCCGGGCTTGCGAATTTCCTCTCCGTTCAGCTTGGCCGACCCGGAGGTTGGCTGGAGGAATCCTGCAATGACGTGCAGGAGCGTGCTTTTCCCGCAGCCGGAGGGACCGACCACCGCAATGAACTCACCCTGACGGACATCGAGGTTTACGGCCCTGAGCGCCTCGGCCTTGTCGAAGCGCACCGAAAGGTCGCGAATGCTAAGCAGCTCTTTCCCCGAGTCGGGCTCGAAGATAACGGGATTGGAGAAGCTCATCGTCGAATTCATCCTTTCCCAGCCCACGGCACAACGACGCGCTCGATCGCCGAGGCCGCCTTGTCCAGCAGCAGCGCGATCGCACCGATGACGAAAATGCCCATGAATACATATTCCGTCCGTAGATACTGGCTTGAATTCAGAATGATGAAGCCTACTCCCCTTGAAGCTGCGACAATTTCCGCCGCGACCAGTGATCCAAACGTTACGCCTATGGTCAGCCGTGCGGCGGTGAAAAGTGCCGGCAACGTCGATGGAAAAATCACCGACCAGAAAACCTGCCGTTCGGAGAGCCCCAGCGATCGCGCGACCCTGAGATGACTTTCCTGAACACTGCGCACCGCAGCAGCGGCCGAAACGACCATCACCGGAAAGCCGGTCAGGAAAAGCAGCACCACCTTGGACATCTCGCCGATACCGAACCACAACACCAAAAGCATGTAATATCCAAGTGGCGGCAACGGCCGGAAGAACTGCACGAACGGATCTATGATTGCATTGGCCGTGTCGCTTCGCCCCATCATGAGGCCCACAGGTACACCGATAACGATGGCCGCGGTAAAACCGGAAAATACCCGGAACAGGCTGTAAGCCACGTGCGCGGCCAGAGTGTGCCCCCTGTAGCCGTCAACTTGCGCATCGACGAGTGAAGCCCATACTGCCGCGGGCGACGGCAGGAATGTGGGCGAAATGACGCCGGAATTCGCAATGATTGTCCAGACAGCAAAGAACACGAAAACACTGGCGGCACTGATTATGAAATTGCGGGCTCTTCTCAGCACACCAGATCTTTTCAGATACCGATCGGATACTTGTACCGCATCGGTCGTCGTATCTGCTGCTGACATCGGCATCCTCTCCTGTTGTCGTCGTGCAACTGTCGCGATAGTGACGGGACCAGGCGAGTATCTCCGCCCGGTCCTCAGTTATGTCCGCAGGCTTCCTATTTGTAGGGAGGTACCTTTGCAGTTTCCAGGAAGCTCGCATCAATTGCATTGGCGATTTCATCAGGAGTTGGCGCCCTCGCGATCAGCTTGTTATTCGCCAGGAACTCGCCGATGCGCAGACTTGCCTTCTTGATTGTTTCCGCATCATTGCCAAACCACTGATCACTGGTCAGGGTTTCCAAATCCGGAAATGACGTTGCCGGCGGAAGTGCCGTGTCCCTGAACTGATCGGGCGTCAGCTCGTATTCCGCCATCATCGAGTCATAGGCTCCAGCCCCATTGTCGTTGACCCAGTTCACGGCACGCAGATTCTGCTCCACCCAGCCCGTGACCAGATCGGGATGCCCGGTTGCGAACGAATCCGTCACGAGCCCCACATCGCCCGCGAAATAACCCAGTTTTGCAAGATCGCTGTCATTGAGAATCAGCTTTCCGTCCTGAGCCATCAGTTCCGTCAGGATCGGCGACCAGATATAGGCAGCATCGATCTGTCCGGTGGACCAGGCGGCAACGATGGGCTGCGGTTGAAGGTTGACGAGCGTGACATCGTCAGGGGAAACGCCGTTCTCCTTCAGCGCCGCTTGCAACATGTAATCGGCACCGGATCCGAACGGCACGCCGATCCTCTTGCCTTCCAGGTCTGCTATTGCCTCGATTCCCGAGTCTTTTTGCACGGCCAGACCGGACATTGAGCCTGGCACATCGTAAAGCATGATGAGGCGATACGGGATTCCCTGGGCTATGCCGGACACGAAGACAGGCAGCCCGACCAGACCGATATCGATGGCACCGGCCGCGAAAGCCGTATTGACATCACCGCCGGAACTGAAATTCCCCCACTCGACATTCGCGCCGGTCGCCTCTTCGTACCAACCCTCGCGTTTCATTGCGCCCTGCGGAATCGCAACTAAAGGCTGGTAGGCAATCCTGACATCGGCCGCTCCTGCAGGATCCGATGCCATCAAACTCATTCCAAGCATAGCCAGGCATGCCGTTGCCTGGATCTTCCTCAACAAGTTCATAGCCATTCTCCTCATGGGTTGCCGTGAAAGTCGGAAAAATCAGGAGGTCGGGACATGCACGCCCATATTCCTAAAACCTTCGAAGGGGTTGTCGCTGCTCAGATCGAGCGCGAAGTCCTCGTGATCGTCGAAACGACCGACCGCATATGCCGAAACATCCACAAGCGGCTCTTTCCCGAGTGCCAGATGCGCCAATGCTTCGCCCACACCGGGACCACGCTGGACCCCGTAGCCTGTAAGGCCACAGCCAACCCAAAGGCCGTCAATGCCTGGAAATGCGCCCAGCAAGGGATGGTTGTCCGGAGTGCCATCCAACAGCCCGGCCCAATGACCGACTATACCGCGGATATCATAGCCTGAGTAGCGATGCCGAAGCTGTGCCAGCACGCTAGCTTGCTGTTGCAGCGTTTCCGCCTTGAATTCCTCGTCGCGCTCGATCAATTCAACCGTACTCGAACGCATGACGTTCTCTGATCTGGATATCGGCGCCTGATATTCGCCGGCCGTGTTTGCGGCCATGATCGTACCGGGATTGCGTGGAATGGCGATGACGCCAAGAACGCCGTCGAGCAGCGAAGGAACCTGCGACCACAAGTCCCTGCGTCCGATCGTCATTACGCTATTATGCGTCACTGCGTGCGTTAACGCGAGATCGAGCCCCGCCGTCTGCAACAATTTCCGCGACCAGACCCCAGCCGCGACAATGACACGATCCGTTTCGATAATGTCATCGTTCGACAACGAGACGCCGCGGATCCTGTTGCCCGCGATCTTCAGCCCGGTCGCCGCACAACCTTCCCAGATCGTCCCGCCGGCTTTGCGAAAGAATCCCGCCAGCGCCCAACTCAGGGCTGGCGGGTAAAGCACACCATCCTCCCTGGTAAAGAGTGCTCGATCGATATCGGTGACATTCATCTCCGGGAAACGTGCCTTCAGCTCGTTCCGCGACAACTCGACCGCATCGATCCCGATGGTGCGCAGATGCCTGCCATAGGCCGAGACAATCTCGCCATCAGCACCCCCGACAACCGTAAGCCGCCCGACCGGATAGAGGTCGAATACACCGTTCGTGGTCGTGGCAAGCCGCTTGACGATGCTTCGAGTACGCTGGATCAGGTCCGAATCCGTGGCGTACCAGCGCTGGGTATGGACCGATCCGGTTCCAAGGCCGGACCCGCCTGATGCGATCACCTTGTTTTCAAGTAGGGTGACCTTCTCCAGCCCGGATTCGATGAGCGTGAGCGCCGCGCCAAGACCGACAACCCCGCCGCCGATGACCACCGCGTCGCTTTTCATAGGCATTTTTCCTCCTAGAACCCCAAGCAAGTCTAGCGGCTGGTTTCGCCGCCGCAATTTCGCTCTCTTATGTTTATTTGCGCTTGATGGCTGCCAGACGGGGTGTAAAGCTGCTGAAATGGAGGAAGCGGTTTACAGGCGATTGGAGTTGCTGTTCGATGTCAGTCGCAGATCGACATGGAAGTTTGGAGAAGGCTGCTCCGAGTGCGAATGGCAAACCAATACGGGATGTCGATCGACTGCCCGAGAACATTCGCTATCTCTGTTCATTTTATCCGTCTATTTCACATGTTTGCCGGGAAACTCGCATAAACCGGCAACAATTCAATAAATATATAATTGGAAGTGTGCAGCCTTCGATACATCTTTTGCGGAGAATTGCCGATTTTTTTAATCTTAATGTCGATGAAATGTTCCTTCCAACTGATGAATTGCGCATCATCTTTGAAATCAAGAGATCATCTAATTTTAACTTCAAAATCCAAGGTTACGAGAATGGGCCAAACCTGAAGGTCCTGACTGACATCTTGCTGCGAATGTCTCACTCCGACGCAATGACTCTCAGGCGCTATGTTGGATGCTACTTCCGCTACAATTATGCCTTCGATGGTTCCGGGCGCGTCGTTCGCAGCATATTCTTCATTTCGGAATCGAACGGCCTTTTCGTCACGAAGCTGCTTGAACGACTTCAACACCGGTCGAACGGTACAAACGAAATAACCACACACAAATATGCGGGAGTTCTCGTGGCTCTTTCAGGTTGCATATTCAATGTGGAGTATGAAACAATCATGAAAAGTTGCGTGGGCCACGCAGCATTTTCGAACCTTCAGCGTCCAGGACAAAAATATATTGTCGGAATACAAAATTCATACAGTAGCGCGACCGGAAAACCGACTGCTTCGCGCGTCGTTCTGGAACGACACTCAAAGAGGCCCTGCTTGCGTGAAATCATCAACCAGTGCGGAATGTTTCTGCCACGCAGCCCCGAGATACCCCCACATATTCTACCATTGATAGATAATAGCAATAAACGGGGAACCGACGTCTTTTCACTTTCCAATCTTTGAGTGCATGATCCAACAAATTCGAAGTCGACCGCAAGGTATCGAAGATCCCCTTCGAGCATTTACCACGTTTGCGCACAAAATTCAGGACAGTCTCCCTGAACCCGCTGTCACCCGAGATCAGGCGTAGCTCCGCCACATCGGGGTAAATTTACCGTCGGTTCTGATTTCCGATCATGGGCAACACGTGGCAGAATGAGACGTCGTGATTTCGGGGAGTCATGCCAGATGCATCAGATCACTTTCGCCAACCGCCGCACCGTCCCGGCCCTCGGCCAGGGCACATGGTTCATGGGCGAGCGCAATGACCGGCGCGCGACCGAGATCCGGGCCCTCCGACATGGCATCGATCTCGGCATGACACTGATCGACACTGCCGAGATGTATGCCGAAGGTGGAGCGGAACGGGTGGTCGGAGAGGCCATTCGCGGAATACGCGACCGGGTCTTCATCGTCAGCAAGGTCTATCCCCACAATGCCAGCAGGCGCGGTGTGGAGGAAGCCTGCGCGCGCAGCCTCGCCCGACTGGGCACCGATCACATCGATCTCTACCTGCTCCACTGGCGGGGCAGCCATCCGCTGGCCGAAACCGTAGCGGGCTTCGAACATCTGTGCGCCACCGGACATATCGGCGCCTGGGGCGTGAGCAATCTCGACATCGACGACATGGAGGAGCTCTCGGGTATCGGCAGCGGCGATCGCTGTGCTGCCGACCAGATCCTCTACAACATCACGAGACGAGGGCCGGAATGGGATCTCCTTCCATGGTGCCAGGATCGCGGCATGCCGCTCATGGCCTACAGCCCGATCGAGCAGGGGCGCCTCCCCGCGGGCACCGCACTCGACATCGTTGCCCGCAACCATGGCGTGGACCGTCATGCCATAGCACTTGCCTGGGTGCTTGCCCGTCCAGGCGTGATCGCCATCCCCAAATCCGCGAACGTCAGGCATGTCGAGGCCAACCGCGCCGCCGCCGACCTCGTGCTTCAACCGGATGATCTCGCCCTGCTCGACCGCGATTTCCCGCCGCCGCGCCGTGCGGAACCGCTGGAGATGCTGTAGCAGCCTACCCTGACGACACCGCCTGCGGTCGAACCGCCGCCCCGGTTTACCGTTCGTTAACGCCAAGGCGTCACTATGCAGTTGACTTTCTCAGTTAGCTGCAGGTCTCCCATGCGAATCGTAAATGATCGGCGCGGCGTAGTCGCTGTCCTCGTTGCCATCGTGTTACCCATCATCATCGGTTTCATGGGACTGGGATTCGATGCCGTCCGCGGCATGCTCGTGCAGCAAAGGATACAACAATCGGTCGATGCGGCATCGCTTGCCGGCGCCTCCTCACTGGCGACCGAGGATGAGCGCAGGACCCTGGCCGAAAACGTTTTCGCCTCGAACTATGGCACGGGCTTCCTCGCCCCGCCGGTCGAACCGGTCATCACCTTCAGCAACGATGGCGAAATCACCGTCACGGGCTCGGCGACCTTCGACACCTATTTCATGCGGCTCTTCAAGACCAACTCGCTGGAGATCAACGCATCGAGCCGATCCCGTCGCGCTCTTCTCGACATCGAGGTGGCACTGGTCGTGGACATAAGCGGCTCGATGTACGCCAACGCCGGAAACGGCATGACCAGGATCGAAGCACTGCGGGCAGCAGCGGCCGACCTTGTCGATATCATGGAACAGAACAAGCCTTCCGGCACCCGGTTGCGGTTCGCCATCGTCCCCTACAATGTCGTGGTCAACATCGGAACGGCCAATACCGCATACGTGACGGGAACCAATCACGCACTGTTCGCCGGCACCAACTGGGTCGGCTGCGTGCAGGAACGGGCAGTGCCCGATCATATCAGCGACCGGTACGACAGCCTCGCAACCGACAGTTCCGGCCGCTGGCATGCCTATATCTGGCCACCCGAACCGAACACCCCCGCGGGCAGTTGCAACAACCCCGGGCAGGGAGGCAATGGCAGTTATGAAACCGTGGATCCAGAACAGGCAAAGCCCGCCTTTACGGTCTCAACACAAGGCCCGAACCTGAACTGCCCGCGACAGCCCATCAAGCCATTGACCGACAATCTTACGACGGTACGCCAGTCGATCCGATATCTCTATGCCGCCTACAACAAGGGCACGGTCATAGCGCCGGGAGTAAGCTGGGGGCTGCGCGTCCTGTCTCCTTCAGCGCCATTCACCGAGGGGGCGGCCTATTCTCCGGGAACCCGCAAGATCATGATCGTACTGACGGATGGCGAGCAGATCAACGACGGCAAGGCACCCAATTGCCCCACGGCCCAGAACAGCGGAACGCCCTACCAGTTCGATCCGGCGTCCTTCGGTATGTCCGGCTCCCGTCTCCAGACGAATGGCCCTGCCGACATCTGGACGGCCTACGGATATCTTGAGGACAGCCAGCCGTTCAGCGGCCTGACCAGCAGCACCGGCGTCAGCTATACCGGGAAATCGGCCGTCGAACAGTTCGACCTGCTGCTCATCGATGCCTGCAAGGCAGTCAAGGACGCCGGTGCAGCCGTTGACGGCGCCATCGAGGTCTTCACCGTGACCTTCGGCAACGATGCCGGTCCGTCGACATCGGTCTCCAATGCGATGCGGGCATGCGCCACGGATGACGACCACTACCAGCATGCACCCAACACCAACAAGCTGCGCGACGCCTTCGGCGACATCGCGAAGCAGATCTCGAAAGTGCGTCTTTCAGGCTGATGTCGGGCATCGGCTTTTCCGGTTGGCGGTAAAACCCTCACCCGGCCACGGCCTCGCTTGACAGGCCCGGCACACGGGTTTGACGTTGCGCCTCCATGTCAAAGAGGTCGCATGCTCGACAATCCGCAGTTCTATTTCGCTGCCATCCCCGCCCTGCTGATCTTCGGCATCTCCAAGGGTGGTTTCGGCGGTGGGCTCGGCATCGTCGCCGTTCCGCTGATGGCCCTGGTGATCCCGCCGGCACAGGCTGCGGCCCTGCTGCTGCCGCTGCTGTGCCTGATGGACCTCATCGGCATCGGCCGTTACAGGCGTGACTGGGATCGCCATTCGCTCAAGTGCATGCTGCCCGGTGCCGTGGTCGGGATCGCCATCGGCAGCCTGGCTTTCGGCTATCTGTCGGAGCACGTGGTCCGCCTGTTGCTGGGCCTTGTCGCGGTCTCATTCTGCGCGAACTATTTCCTGCGCGGAGGAAACAGGCGTGCGGCACAGCCCCCCAATGCCATGGCGGGCGCCTTCTGGGGCATGCTCGCGGGCATCACCAGCACGATTGCCCATGCCGGCGGACCGCCCGCCAACATGTATCTCCTGCCGCGCAAGCTCGACAAGACGCTGTTCGTCGGGACCATGGTGGTCCTGTTTGCCGCCATCAACGCCTGCAAGATCCCGCCCTACATCGCGCTCGGCCTTTACGATCCCGCGATCCTGTGGGCTTGCCTTGCCCTCTCGCCGGTCGCTGCCCTGGGCATGCTGCTCGGCATCCGCCTGCACGGCATGGTCAACGAACTCCTGTTCTACAGGATCTGCTATGTTCTCGTGCTGTTGACCGGCCTCAAGCTGATCACGGACGGACTGGCCGGCCTGTAACACGGCACAGGATGCGAAGATCTCGTCAAGGCACCCCGGCCCGTCCGAACCGGGGTACATGCCCTTCAACCGGAAAGACCTAGACTGCGATACCACCGTCGATGATGTTGACGGTGCCGGTGGTGTAGCTGCTCTCGTCGGAAGCCAGGTAGAGGGCGAGGTTGGCGATTTCGGCAGCCGTGCCAAGGCGACCCATCGGCTGGCGGGCGATGAAGGCGGCGCGGGCCTTGTCATAGTCGCCCTGCGAATGGATACGTTCTTCAAGCGAAGGCGTTTCCACGGTTCCAGGACAGATCGCGTTGCAGCGGATCCCCTTCTGCACGAAGTCGATGGCAATCGACTTGGTCAGACCGATCACGGCGGCCTTGGTCGTCCCGTAGACAAAGCGGTTGACGATGCCCTTGGGCGCACCGGCGACCGAGCTCATGTTGACGATCGAGCCGCCACCACCCGCGATCATGGCCGGCAGGAAAGCCTTGCACATGCGGTACATGGCCCGGACATTGAGATCGTTGGAGAAGTCCCAGTCTTTCTCGCTACATTCGAGAATGGTGCCGTGATGCACAAATCCCGCACAGTTGAACAGGACGTCGACCGTTCCCAGCTCGGCGGCAATCTCCTCAATGGCCGCGGCATCCAGGACGTCGAGCTTGCGGGTCTCGCAGCCGCGCACGGAAGCAAGGGCTGCTTCGTTGATATCCGTGGCGATCACTGTCGCCCCCTCGGCGGCGAAGAGTTCGGCGCTTGCCTTGCCGATGCCCTGGCCCGCTGCCGTGACGAGTGCCTTCTTGCCCTTCAGACGATCACCCATGTGATGATTCCTCCCCTCACAAATCGCTGCATTTCAAGACGAAGGTGTAGATCTCCGCAAGCTCCTTCAGCGCGTCGAAGCGGCCGGACGCACCGAAATGTCCCGCGCCCATGTTGATCTTGAAGAAAAGCGGATTGTCATTGGTCCGGCTGGACCGCAAGGCGGCAACCCACTTGGCCGGTTCCCAATAGGTGACGCGGGGATCGCTGATGCCGGCGGTGATCAGGATCGGCGGATAGTCCTGGGCCGTGACGTTGTCATACGGCGAATAGCTCCGGATAAGTTCGAAATCCTCCCGACTGGTGACAGGATTGCCCCATTCCGGCCACTCGATGGGCGTCAGCGGCAGGGACTCGTCGAGCATGGTGTTGAGCACATCGACAAACGGTACCTGGGCCACGACAGCACCCCACAATTCAGGTCGCATGTTGGCCACGGCGCCCATCAACATGCCGCCGGCGCTCCCCCCCGCGATGGTTATCTGCCCCGGCGCGACATAGCCGTCCCCGATCAGCTTCTCCGCACATGCAATAAAGTCGACGAACGTATTAGGCTTTCTCGCCAGCTTGCCGTCTTCGTACCAGCCGTAGCCCAGTTCACTGCCACCGCGAACGTGAGCGATCGCACAGGCGAAACCGCGATCGAGAAGGCTCAGGCGATTGGGGTTGAAGTTCGGATCGGAGCTCATGCCGTAGGAGCCATAGCCGTAGAGATATGCCCGCCCCTTGCCGTTCTTCTCGAAGTCGCGACGGTGGACGATGGAGATCGGAACGTCCGTGCCATCGGGCGATTTCGCCCAGATGCGGTGACTTTCATAGAGTGAGGGATCGTAGCCTGAAGGGATCTCCTGCACCTTGCGAATGTCAAGCTCGCGACGGTCGATACAGTAATCGTAGACGGTACCGGGCGTGATCATCGAACTGAACGCCATGCGGATGCTTTCCGTCTCGAACTCGCGATTGTCGCCGAGAACCGCCGTGTACACCTCCTCGCCAAAATCGACGCTGTGTTCGCTGCTGCCGTCATAGCTGCGGATGCGGATGTTGGAGAGACCGTCCACGCGCTCGCTGATGACGAGGAAACCGGCGAAGCAGGATGCATCGAGCAGATAGTGATGATCCGACCCGGCGATCTCCTCGCGCCACGCCGCCTCGCAAGGATCGTCGACGGGAGCGCTGACAAGACGGAAGTTCCGGTGCCGGTCGTTGGTCAGGATCCAGAACCGGCCATGGGCGTGGTCGACATCATACCGGTGGCCATCACGCCGGGGGGATATCGTGCGAGGTGCCGACAGGGGGACATTCGCATCGATCAGGAGGGCTTCCCGGGTCACATGGGTGCCACTGTAGATGATGATCCAGCGGCGATCGGAGGTGCGTGACAGACTTACGAAATAGGCGGGATCGCCCTCCTCGAAGACGATCCGGTCCTCAAGTTCGTCCTCTCCGAGGCGATGGGCCCTGACCCGGAACGGTCGCAGGTTGTCGTTCAACTCCACATAGAAAAGGACAGTACCATCGGCCGACCAGAGGACTCCACCCGACGTGTTGTGCACATGATCGAGACTTTCCTCGTCCGTCTCCAGATTGCGGAAGTGAACGACATAACGTTCGGAACCATCGTCATCCGTGGAATAGGCCACCAGCCGATGATCGGGACTGACGGCGATGCTCCGCAGGTTGAAATAATCCTTGCCCGCAGCCAGTGACACCTCGTCGACCATCACCTCCTCGTCACCGCCTTCCCTCGGGGTCCGGAACCATGTGCGATACTGGGCACCCGGCCTGAAGCGCCAGCCATAGGAAAAAGGTCCATGTGGCACCGGTACCGACGAATCGTCGTCCTTGATCCGCCCCTTCAACTCCCGATGAAGATCTTCGACAAAGTGCCGGTGCGGCGCCATGGCATTCTGGAACCAGGCATTTTCGGCCTTCAGATAGTCGAGGATCTCGTTGTCGGCGACCTCGGGATAGCGGGGATCGCGCAGCCATGCGTAATCGTCGCTCCAGCGAAAACCATGGCGTTCGATGACCACGGGTTTCTTCACGGCAACGGGAGCAAGCATGTCGATCCTCTGAACTGGCGTCGGCGGGTTGGGACTGCTTCAACACCATGGGCCGTTCTGTCAAGATTTGCGCTGTCGCCATTTCTGCCGTAGATCGCAGGCCCAAACGAGCTTCGGGAGTCGTGATGGACGGAAATGCCCTGAGACGGATCGCTGCGAAAGCCAGCCTGGGACTGGCCCTGTTCCTCACCCTTCTCAAGCTTGCTGCGGCGATCGCGACAGGTTCGCTCGCCATTCTGACCTCGCTGATCGACAGTCTCGCCGACATCGTGGCATCCGCCATCACCTGGTTTTCCGTGCGGGTCAGCCAGCAGCCGCCCGATCGCACCCACCGGTTCGGCCACGGCAAGGCGGAGAGTCTCTCCGCACTGGCGCAGGCCGCACTCGTTTCCGGTACAGCACTGTTCGTGCTGATCGAAGCCGTCCAGCGCTTCATCGAACCCGTTGCCATGCGGGCATCGACCATCGGCTATTCGGTGATGGCGGTGGCCATCGTCCTGACCTTCGTTCTCGTCGCCTTTCAGCGTCATGTGATCCGCAGGACGGGCTCCAAGGCCATCGCGGCAGACAGCCTGCACTACAGCGCCGACCTGATGACCAACGTTGCCGTACTCGTATCGATCTGGGGATCGTCGACGCTGGGCTGGACATGGGTCGATCCGATCACGGCCCTGCTGATCGCCAGCTACCTGCTCTATCATGCGGTAGCCATAGGCCGCGGCGCCGTCGATGTGCTGATGGATCATGAATTGTCCGGCGACAAGCGGGAAGCCATCAAGAGAATCATCAGCCACCATCCGGCAGTCGAGGACCTGCACGACCTGAGGACCCGCGAGGCCGGATCGACCCAGTTCATCGAGATGCACATCGAACTCGATGGCGAAATGACGGTCAACGAGGCCCACAAGGTCACCGATGCACTGGAGAGCGAGCTGTTCCGCGCCTTTCCCGATGCCGAAGTGATCATACACCAGGAGCCGGCGGGCATCGAGGATGCGAGACTCGACCATGTCATAGCCGGCCGCACGAGGGAGGGAGTGTGATGTCGCGCAAGCAGCTGTATGGAAAAGCCTACGATCTGGAAGGACCGGACGACGCCCGCGAACTCTACGGGGCATGGGCTGCCGACTACGATGTGGAAATGGTCGAGGACCATGGCTACCGCGCACCGGAGATGCTGGCATCGCTGGTCGACGAGCGGATCGGCGACAAGACGAGCTGGATCGTCGATGTCGGCTGCGGAACGGGTCTCGTCGGGTACCATCTCGGCCGCCGCGGCTTTCGGCATGTCGATGGTGTCGACCTCGTTCAGGAGATGCTCGACCAGGCCGCCGCCAAGGACTGCTACACGAGACTGGTGCGCGGCAACCTTCTGGAACGAATCCCGATCAACGAGAATCGCTACGATGTCGCCGTGAGTGCTGGAACCTTCACCCACCGGCATGTCGGCCCCGACGGGCTCGACGAGGTTGTCCGCGTCGTGCGTCCCGGCGGCAAGGCGCTGATCCTGTGCAACGGCGAGGCGTATGCCGCCGATGGCTACGAGGCAAAGATCGAGGATCTGAAGCGTCTCGGACTGGTTGATGTCACGGAAAGTTCCGACGTTGGCACCATTCTCGACAACGGCATCAGGGGCCAGCTTCTCGTCCTCGACATTCACATCTGACGGATCGGAAATCCGCCTCGGGCGCCACCCGGCACTCAGCTCAGATCGATCGCATGCGCCTTCAGGTCCTTGAGCTGGCAATGGTCGAGCGCGCCCTCGTGGGTGCTGGTGAGCACGACCCGCGGGGCGGAACCGGCCTGCAACGCCTGTTGCCACCTTGGTGCGCACAGGCACCACCTGTCACCTTCCTTCAGGCCGGGAAAGCCAAAGGCTGGCATCGGTGTCGACAGGTCATTGCCTACCGAGCGGCTGTATTCAAGGAATTCGGTCGTCATGACGACGCAGACCGTATGCGAGCCGACATCTTCCTCCCCCGTATTGCAGCACCCGTCGCGGTAGAATCCCGTCAGGGGACGATCAGAACAGGATCGGAGTTCTTCACCCAGCACATTTCTTGCTTCAGTCATAAATCACCCGTTCTGACCAGACGTTTCCCGACATTGTCGCTGTGAAACAGGCCGATCAACGCCTGGGGAAGCTTTTCAAACCCGTCGACAATATCATACCGAGTGCGGATCCTGCCCTCGGACAACCATTGCCCCAGCCGCCGTCGCGCCTCATCGTAGCGGTCGGCATAGTCGATGGCGAGAAATCCACACACATTTGCACGGGCAATCATGATCTGGCGCAGGAACCGTTCGCCCGTGTCGGGTTCCTCGAAGCGCCCGGCCAGGCTGACCTGTCCACAGATGACGATCCTCGCCCCGAAGGCAAGATTCCTCATCACCGCATCGTGCAACGGCCCGGCACTGTTATCGAAAAAGACATCGACGCCATTCGGGCACAGTTCCTTCAGGGCGTCCGCGACATTCCCCACCTCACGATAGGCGATACCGTCGGCAAAGCCGATCTCGCGACAGAACGCCAGCTTTCGCCCGGTGCTGGTCAGGGCGACGGGAGTACCCCCGGCCAGGGCCGCGATCTGGCCGACCAGTTGCCCCACCGATCCGGCAGCCGCCGAAACCACGACACGATCGCCGGCCTTCATCTCCCCCCGGTGAAGCAGGCCGAAATAGGCGGTGACGCCGTTGAGCCCGAGCACGTCCAGCCAGCATTCGATGGGGCCTATCCCAAGGTCCACGCGGCGGAAGTCAGCAGGTGCCAGCACGGCCTGTTCCTGCCAGCCGAAACCGAAATCGCTGACGATCAGATCACCCGGACGAAACCCGTCGAGCGTGCTTTCCTCCACCACCGCGATCGCGCCGCCGACCATGACATCGCCCGGAGCCACACCCGCGGCATAATTTGCCCTGCCGCTGATCCGCCCGCGCATGTAGGGCGCAACATCATGCAGGAGCGCACGCGCGCGAACGGTTCCGGGCCGCAGCACCGGCGCCTCCACCTCGCAAAGCTCCCAGTCATCGGGTACGGGCATGCCTTGCGGATGGGATTTCAACCGCCATTGCCGGATACGCTTCATGCACTCCTCCCTCGATGAACAAGCTGTGCGTCGCGCGGGTCCGAGCGGCAATCTAGATCGAAGATCATGCGGTTGTCATCGACCCGTTGTAGGGGCTACCCCGTGCAGTCAACTGTCAGGAAACGCAATCATGACCCGTATCGTCACAGCGGCCTGCCTCGCCGCATGCATCGGCATGGCCCCTCCGGCCTTCGCCGAAACGTTCAGCTTTGTCGCCATCGGCGACATGCCCTATGGCAAGAAGGCTGATGTCTACCCAAAATACGAATCGCTCATTGCCGAGATCAACAAGCGCGAGCCGGCCTTCACGATCCATATCGGCGACACCAAGTCGGGCTCGGGCGAATGCAGCGACCAGTGGCTGACGGAGCAACTGGGCTTTTTCAACAGCTTCGGCAGCGCGCTGATCTACACGCCCGGCGACAACGAGTGGACCGACTGCTATCGCAAGGCCGCAGGCAGCATGGACCCTCTCGAACGCCTGGCTTTCGTTCGCCAGACATATTTTGCCGATCCGTCGACCAGCCTCGGCGCGAAGCCCATCGAGGTCGAGAGCCAGGCCGTGGTGATGGCCGACAGGTACTCCGGTTATCCGGAAAATGCCCGCTTCGACATGAAGGGCGTGATGATCATGACGACCCATGTCGTCGGATCGAACAATAACTTCGAAATTCGCGACCCGGCTGCCGTCAACGAGTTCTTCGGGCGCAACGAAGCGAACATCGCCTGGCTTGAGGACAGCTTCGACAAGGCCGTCGCGACGAATGCGCGGGCCGTCGTGCTCGCGATGCAGGCCGACATGTTCGAGTTCGATTTCAACGAGTTCGGCAAGGAAGGTTTCCTGCGGCACTCCGGTTTCAAGGATTTCGGCGAAAAACTCGCGAAACGTGCGGCAGCATTCGGCAAGCCGGTACTGCTGGTCTATGGCGACAGCCACATTTACAGGATCGACCGCCCCTTCAAGAATACCGCACCCAACCTGATCGGTCTCGAAGTCTTCGGAGAGAGCGACATGCACGGGGTGCAGATCGACGTCGACACGGATTCGCCCGAAGTATTCGGGTTCCGGCCGATCATGAACCCGGCACTGGTAAAATAGGCTGACGGCTCCGGACCTGGATCCGCACTGGCGGGCGGGAGGCGACAATCCCCGCCCGTTGCTTTTCCCCCGGCAGGGCACTCGCAGCTTGCGGACTTCGCTGCTAGTGGATTGAGCGAGACATTTACCTCCTTTTGGGCTATGTGTAGTCATGCGCAAACACCCCCTCCTTCAGCTTACTCCCGAAGCCCGCAAACGGCTTGAGGGGATCGTGTCTCATCCTTCGACACCGCAGCGTCATGTCTGGCGGTGCCGGATCGTTCTTCTGAGTGCCGACGGGCTGGGAACGACGGCGATCTGCGCGGCCAGCGGCACATCGAAGAAAACCGTCTGGCGCTGGCAGGCGCGGTTTCAGGCCGAGGGCGTTGATGGTCTGCTGCGTGAGAAGACCCGCCCGCCGGGGACGCCCAAAACCGATGCCGGCAAGGTGGCGGAGGTGATCCAGCTGACGCAGGAACCGCCACCTCACGCGGCCACGCACTGGACGTTGCGCGCGATGGCGGCAAAGGTGGGGCTGGCGGCCTCGACGGTGCGGATGATCTGGAAGGAACATGGCCTCAGCCCGCATCGCTGGCGGCAGTTCAAACTGTCGCGCGACCCTGAATTCGCGAAGAAGCTGAACGATGTCGTCGGCCTCTATGTTGCCCCGCCCACTCATGCGGTTGTGCTGGCGGTCGATGAAAAGACGCAAATTCAGGCGCTTGACCGCACCCAGCCCGGGCTGCCGCTGAAGAAGGGTCGCGCGCAGACCATGACCCATGACTATAAACGCAACGGCACAACCACGCTGTTTGCCGCCCTGAACGTGCTGACCGGCGAGGTCACGGGCCAGACCATGCAGCGCCACCGGCATCAGGACTTCATCGCCTTTCTTGCCGGGATCGAAAAGAGCGTTCCCAAAGGGCAGGAAATTCATGTGGTTCTGGACAACGTCTCATCGCATAAGACCCCCGAAGTCATGTCGTGGCTTGCGCGCCACAAACGCTGGAGCTGGACCTTTCATTTCACACCGACATCTGCCTCCTGGCTCAACGCGGTCGAGGGTTTCTTTGCCAAGCTGACGCGACGCCGGCTCAAGCACGGTGTCTTCCGTTCCGTCACCGAACTTGAGGACGCCATCACCCGTTTCATCAGCGAGCACAATCAAACCGAAGCAAAGCCATTCATCTGGAGGGCAAACCCGGACGAAATCATCGCTGCAAGAAATCGAGGGTTCCAAATGTTGGATTCAATCCACTAGGCGTCTGACGTGCTAACACCCGTTCGCTCCGGGGCCTTCAAGCGCGATGTGAAGCGTGCCGAGAAATGCGGCAAGGACATGGGCAAGCTCCGGGCACTCCTGCTGCTGCTAATCGAGGGCGCGACGCTGCCGGAACGCTACCGTGACCATGCTCTGAAAGGGGATTGGTCAGGTTATCGTGACGCCCACATTGGGCCTGATTGGCTGCTGATCTATAGGTTGGCTGCTGATCTATAGGGTAGTGGGCGACGAGCTTCACCTCGCCCGAACAGGCACCCATTCGGACCTGTTCGATGAGTAGGAAGGGCGTCGGCGTGTACAGCAAATATCGTCTTGACCGTCTCGGGTATCGCGTTTTGGTTAAAGCCCGCGAGAAGGTTGCCGTCAGTGACTTTCGCGGCGGGACGCCAACGAACGCTGGCCCGAGATATAGTGACACATATGATTGACCACGACGACATAAAGCTAAGACGCTTCGATCCAGTGGACTATCTGACCAGCGAGGTGGCAATTGAGGAATATCTCATCGCCGCGGCCGAAGAAAATGACCCGGCGGCACTGGAATCCGCTCGTCACGATGTCGCCCGTGCCCGCGAGCGCCTCGCGAAGGTGCGCGATCCAGATGAGAAGGGAGCTTGAGACTGTGAAGCGTCCACTGACCGGCAACGAGAGCGCCGATCATCTGAAGTCCGTGGAAGACATTACCCGCTTTCTTGAGACCGCCATGGAAGATGGCGGTTATGACCCGGAGTACATCGCCAGCGTCATTGCTGTAGCGAAGAAGGCCCGCGCACGCCTTGCAAAACATAGGGGTGAAGAAGATCCAAATGCCTGGATTATTCTCGAACTCCTACTGGGAACCCTTGAGGGCGATGACAGCGCCGCAAGGGAGCATTTGGCAGCCGGTTTTCCGATCTACTACGGCCACGATGACACGCCCGAAGGGCTTCAAATCAAGCAGTGGCCGGATGGCCGCCGGGAGTTGGTCCGCTTCGAAGAAGCAGGAGACGAGGTTATCCGCGTTCTATGAGCTGGCCGACACCAAGATTATCATCCAAGAGCGAGAAAACCGACAGGCTTAGTCGATGAGTTTTGCCAGCCTCAGGAGCCGTTGCAGTCTGGCAAAGGCCCTAAACCCAATAGGGGGAACATAAGTGGCAGAGACGGCATCGCAAAGCCAAGATATGTTTGGCGACAAACTCTACCAGACGCGCGCAAAGGCGGCGCTACCCATACTCGTGCGGCAAGCCGCTTCCCGTAAGCCGATATTTTACGAGGCATTGGCCGGTGAACTAGGGATGCCTAATCCGCGCAACCTGAATTATGTCTTGGGCTGCGTGGGCACTACTCTGCAGAGACTTTCCCGCAAACGAGAGTGGGATGGGGGCAAAATACCTCACATCCAATCGCTGGTAATAAATCAGCAGCGTCGGCTTCCGGGAGCGGGCTTCGAGGGGTTTCTTGCTGAGAGGATGAGGGCGTATCAGAACCTCTCGCTTGCTGACAAGCGAGCGTATCTTGATGCATATTGGCACGAAGTCTATGCCTATCCCTACTGGTGCGATGTTCTCGAAGCCTGCGACCTCGCCCCCGCCTCGGGTGGCGCTTCCGACATTGTCGAGAAGGCCAAGACCGGAAAGAGCGGGGGTGGCGGCGAGGGCGAGGAGCATCGTGCCCTCAAGGAGTATATAGCGGGGCACCCCAGTATCGTTGGCCTGCCCGGCAATGCGCATGCTACGAAAGAGGCCCCTCTGCCCTCAGGCGATAAGATTGACGTGTTGTTCGCCGTAGCCAAGAGGCTTGTCGCTGTGGAGGTCAAATCGAAGATTTCCAACGATGTCGACCTAACACGCGGACTGTTCCAGTGCGTCAAGTATCGCGCCGTCATGGAGGCCGAGCGCGGCTTCAAGGGCGCACGGTATTCAACCGATGCTGTTTTGGTGGTGGGACGAGATTTCCCCAATAGCCTGCGCTCCTTACAAAACAGCCTTGGGGTTGAGGTCATAGAAATCCACTCAGCATAGCACACCAGCAACAAGGCGACCCTTTGCAGCACGGCCCCGTTCGGCTGGTCGGGGCGATGCTGGCGGTCCCATTATCGCCTGCCCGGATGGGAGGCCGGGCAAGATAAGGGCCGTGCACCTATAAACGTTCCTGAAACCACGAACCGGCCATCCCGTGTTCCTAAAACCACGAACAGAAGTGGCGTATCTGAAACCACGAATGGGTTGGATATTCACAGCTCAACCCCCTTGGTCCTGTCAATGAATCGGCCGCGTGCGTCGAGCGTAACCGCTCTCCCTACTTTCCAGCGCGAGGCCTTCGCAACGGTAACCGGTGCAAAAGTCCGGGCGGACTGGATTTTTGAGGCTTGATCTGCGCGCATGGAATAAGAATATGTTCTCGATTCCCAAGAGCGATGGGACGTGATTCAAGTTTGTTATGTCCAAGCCCAATGCCACCAACCTCGCCACACTCGGCCTTGATGATCTCCGCGATTTGGTTGCGGCGCTGCTGGAGCGCGTCGCTTTGCTGGAGGCGGAGAATGCAGCATTGCGGGATGAGATTGCCCGGCTCAAGGGGCTGAAAGGGCGGCCGAAGATCAAACCGTCGGGGATGGCAGCGAAGGCCGGAACATCGACGGCCACAGGCAAGCGAGGCGGCAAGGGCAAGCGGGGTGGTTCGTCGAAGGCCAGCCGGCGGGTTCCTGTGGTGAGCGAGGAGCAGAAGCTCGGGGTTGAGGCGCCGCCCGGCTCGCGGTTCAAGGGGTATGAGGATTTTGTCGTGCAGGATCTGCGGCTGGAGAGCCGGGTGATCCGCTATCGCCGGGAGCGCTGGATGACGCCGGACGGGCGAACGGTGACAGCGCCGTTGCCCCAGGGCTTGTGCGGGCATTTCGGGCCTGAACTGGTGCGGTTCATCATTCTGCAGCACGTCCAGGGCCAGGTCACGACGGAACGCTTGACGGCGATGCTGAACGAGATCGGCATCGTCATTTCCAAGTGCCAGGTCATCCGGCTGTTGAACAATGATCCAGGCGATTTGCATGACGAGGCCACGGAGCTGTTCCGCGCCGGTCTCGAGAGCGCGAAATGGATCACCGTCGATGACACCGGCGCCCGGCATGGCGCCAAAAACGGCTTCACCACCCAGATCGGCGATGACCGCTTCACCCACTTCGCGACGACGTTTTCCAAGAGCCGGGTGAATTTTCTCGAACTGCTGCGCGCCGGTCATGGCGGTTATGTCCTCAATGACGACGCCTTCAGCTACATGCGCAAACATGCGCTGGCGGGCTCCGTGATCGCCCGGCTGGAGGCGCATGACACCAGGACATTCGCCGATCGCGGCGCCTTCTCGGCCCATCTGGGCGAACTCGGTATCGATCAACTCGATGTTCACCCCGACCCGGTCAAAATCGCCACCGAGGCCGCACTGTGGGGCAGCATCCACCACCACGGTCTGCTGAACGATACCGTCATCGTCTCCGATGGCGCCGGACAGTTCCGCGTCGGCCAACATGCACTCTGTTGGGTTCATGCCGAGCGCCTGATCCACAAGCTCGTCGGCTTCAATGAAAGCCAAAGACGTGCCATCGATCTCCTCCGCCAGCTCGTCTGGTGGTTCTACGCCGATCTCAAGGCTTACAAACAAGCCCCGCAAAGGTCGCGAGCTGCCCAGCTCCGTGCCCGCTTCGACCGCATCTTCAAGCGCAAGACCGGTTTCGCCACCCTCGATCGCCTGCTCGCACGCCTGCATGCCCGCAAACCGGAACTCCTCCTGGTCCTCGACCGACCCGAAATCCCCCTGCACACCAACGGCTCGGAAAACGACATCCGCTGCCACGTCACCAAACGCAAGATCTCCGGCGGCACCTGGTCCGATGCCGGCCGTCAGGCACGCGATACCCTGCTCGGCTGCATGAAAACCTGCCAGAAACTCGACGTCTCCTTCTTCCAGCTCCTCGGCCACCGACTCGCCGTACCATACACGACAGAAATCCCACCACTCGCCCAGCTCGTCACCGCCGCCAAGGTCTGATCGCCCGGACTTTTGCACCGGTTACTTCGCAACGATACGTGGACCTGAGGGCTTCACCAGAATTTCATCCCCGCGTTTTAGCAATAGCACCTCGCTGCCGTCCTCCATGCGCCGCCGCCCTTGATAGGTCGCACGTCCCACGTCGTCCGGGGTCCAGAGTCGGTTACGAGGCGTGGTTGGGGCACTTCCCTGGTGTGAGTTGCGGGCGTCGATCCAGCGAACAATCGTCGGATTTCCAACCGCCGCAGGGCCCGTGGCCGCTGCGGCCTTCTTCGACAGCGCGAAGCCCTCGCGTAAGGCTTCCATCGCCGGGTCTGTAAACGTCACGTCGACGTGGTGCATCCCGGCCAGCTTGGCCACGTCGTGACGGAACTGCTCGGTGCCCTGCGCATCGAGCGCCTGTCCCTCGAACCGCTCGACCGCCAAAGACAGGGCGACAAGCGCCGCTCCGGCGGTCGCCCTCTCGGCTTTGACGTGGTTCGCCCGGTCCAGCACAAGACCGCCGTCTGCGGTCCGGTAAGCCATCGTGCCGTCTTTGCGCGCCTGCGGCTTCAAGCTTTCCATGATATGGATCTTGGCCTTCTCGGCTCGTTCGGCTGTCAACAAGTCGCCGCGCATCCGTTCTTCACGCTCGACGTGGGCGCGGAGAACGGCGAGTGCGTCCGCACTCCCGGCCTCGGCCTGCTGCATCAACCATGTATTCCAGTTGGGCAGGCTAGTGGATTGAGCGAGACATTTACCTCCTTTTGGGCTATGTGTAGTCATGCGCAAACACCCCCTCCTTCAGCTTACTCCCGAAGCCCGCAAACGGCTTGAGGGGATCGTGTCTCATCCTTCGACACCGCAGCGTCATGTCTGGCGGTGCCGGATCGTTCTTCTGAGTGCCGACGGGCTGGGAACGACGGCGATCTGCGCGGCCAGCGGCACATCGAAGAAAACCGTCTGGCGCTGGCAGGCGCGGTTTCAGGCCGAGGGCGTTGATGGTCTGCTGCGTGAGAAGACCCGCCCGCCGGGGACGCCCAAAACCGATGCCGGCAAGGTGGCGGAGGTGATCCAGCTGACGCAGGAACCGCCACCTCACGCGGCCACGCACTGGACGTTGCGCGCGATGGCGGCAAAGGTGGGGCTGGCGGCCTCGACGGTGCGGATGATCTGGAAGGAACATGGCCTCAGCCCGCATCGCTGGCGGCAGTTCAAACTGTCGCGCGACCCTGAATTCGCGAAGAAGCTGAACGATGTCGTCGGCCTCTATGTTGCCCCGCCCACTCATGCGGTTGTGCTGGCGGTCGATGAAAAGACGCAAATTCAGGCGCTTGACCGCACCCAGCCCGGGCTGCCGCTGAAGAAGGGTCGCGCGCAGACCATGACCCATGACTATAAACGCAACGGCACAACCACGCTGTTTGCCGCCCTGAACGTGCTGACCGGCGAGGTCACGGGCCAGACCATGCAGCGCCACCGGCATCAGGACTTCATCGCCTTTCTTGCCGGGATCGAAAAGAGCGTTCCCAAAGGGCAGGAAATTCATGTGGTTCTGGACAACGTCTCATCGCATAAGACCCCCGAAGTCATGTCGTGGCTTGCGCGCCACAAACGCTGGAGCTGGACCTTTCATTTCACACCGACATCTGCCTCCTGGCTCAACGCGGTCGAGGGTTTCTTTGCCAAGCTGACGCGACGCCGGCTCAAGCACGGTGTCTTCCGTTCCGTCACCGAACTTGAGGACGCCATCACCCGTTTCATCAGCGAGCACAATCAAACCGAAGCAAAGCCATTCATCTGGAGGGCAAACCCGGACGAAATCATCGCTGCAAGAAATCGAGGGTTCCAAATGTTGGATTCAATCCACTAGCTTTCGATGTCCGGTAGCTTGGGGGGAAGTCTCATGGAAGCGGGGTCTGTCGGTTGTGGAGCGGTGCCTTGTTGAAGGGCGCATCGCTTGGGATAGCCCTGATGCTGGCCGTTCAGGTGGTCATGCCGATGAACGATGCGGTGGCCAAATATCTCGTCGCCACCCTGCCTGCCATTCAGGTGGCTTGGGCACGGTTCTTCTTCAACTCGGTGTTCATCGTCCCCTACGCCTTCGCATGCCGCGGGCGGCCCGGGCTGACCGTACGCAATCCCGGCCTGCAGGTATTGCGCGGGCTGCTGATCATCGCCGGCAATCTGACCTTCATCCTCGGTATACGCTATGTGCCGCTGGCCGATGCTCTGGCGACGGTATTCATTGCACCTCTGGCCGTGACGGCTGCATCGGCGCCCATTCTGGGCGAACGCATCACCCCAGCGCACTGGATTGCCGTCACGATCGGTTTTGCCGGCGCGCTCGTCATCGTCCGTCCCGGCGCCGGCAGTTTCCAGCTTGCCGGCCTGCTGCCGTTGTGCTCCGGGTTGCTGTTTGCCGCCTATCTGGTCCTCACCCGATGGCTGGTGCGAGGTTCCTCGCCGGTGGCGACGCAGGCCGTGACCGCGCTGGTGGGTGCCATCACCCTGTCGATGGCGGCCCCTTTCGTCTGGCAACCGGTGACGGCCTGGAACTTTCTGCTCATGGTAACCGTCGGCCTGCTGTCAAGTATCGGCCACGTCATGATGACTGTCGCTCATGTTCACGCCGAGGCCTCGACATTGGCGCCACTCACCTATCTCGCCTTGATCAGCGCAACGATTTTGGGTTTCGTCATCTTTGGCGATCTGCCAGATATCTGGACGATCATTGGTGCGGCAATCGTCATCGGCAGTGGACTGTTTGTGACCCTGTCACGCCGGCATCGACAGGATCGGCCATGACACGGCTCTGTGTTCGAGGGGGAATGAAATGAAAAGGGTATTGTTGACAGGTGCCGCAGGAGGCGTCGCCACGATGATTCGGCCGATGCTGCGCGACATCTATCCGGAAATGGTGCTGAGCGACATAGCGCCGGTCGATGACCTCGCGGCCAATGAGACCTTCATCGAGGCACGGCTGTCCGACATGGCGGCATGCGAGCGTATCTGCGAAGGCGTCGACGGCATCATCCACCTCGGCGGCTATTCGGTCGAGGCCGAGTGGGAGACCATTCACGAGGCGAACATTGTCGGTTGTTTCAACCTGTTCGAGGCGGCGCGTCGCAAGGGAGTGAAGCGCGTGGTCTTCGCCTCCTCCAACCACGCCGTCGGCTTCTACCGGCGTACGAAACGCATCAGCACCGACCAGCGCGTACGCCCTGACGGGCTTTATGGTGTCAGCAAAGCCTATGGTGAGGCGCTGGGTTCGCTCTATGCCGACAAATACGGTCTGCGGGTGCTGTCGATCCGCATCGGCAATGTCGGCATGCTGCCACTCGACGAACGTCGGCTGGCGATATGGATCCATCCTGAAGATCTGGTCCAGCTCTGCCGCATCGGCCTCGAACACCCCGACCTGCATTGCGAAATCGTCTACGGGGCCTCCGATAACGACCGGGCATGGTGGGATAACCACATCGCCTACGGGCTCGGCTATACACCTGCCCACCGTTCGGAAGATCATGTGCAGCATGCGCTGGCCGAACAGGCCAAGATGCCCCGCAATGCCATCGGCGACACCTTTCAGGGCGGATCCTTCTGCGCCGATGGCTTCGCTGGCGATCCACAGCGGTTGTAGGCATCGGCCCGGCGGAACAACCATGAGGCATCAGGATACCACCGAAGGACAAGATCTCCCCGATGATCCATCAAACCCCTCTTGCGCACCCCGCTCCCGGACGCTATAGCGCTCCCACACACCCTACGGGGGCGCATAGCTCAGTTGGTAGAGCAGCTGACTCTTAATCAGCGGGTCCAAGGTTCGAGTCCTTGTGCGCCCACCAAGTCATTAAAATACTTGACTATTTCTTGGTTGAAAGTCTGCGTATCCAACTCAACCTTCAACGTATCCAACTTTTCGCCGCGGACTGCTCAAAATCCGGCCTTCCGGTTCTCCGGCAAGACGGCACGGAAATGCTCTCTCGCGGGCAACCGCTCGTGAATGTCAAAAGCCAGTCAAATAAATTTCGGGTTTGAGCCTATTCCGGCTCCGGCCGCCATTGCTCGAGCTTGGCGACGGCCGCCTGGGCGAGACGTCGGTTGCGCGGCAGATAGGTCTCGATGATCCGGCTCGTGGTTTCGAGCTGGTGCCCGCTCAGGCTGGCGATTTCCGGGATGGTGCATCCGGCCTCGGCCATGCGGACCACCGCCGTGCGCCGCAGATCGTGGAAGGTGCGGCCCTCGATCCGCGCCCTGACCATCGCTGCCTTGAACATATGGCGGAAGTGGTCGACCTTCCACGGGCGGCCGTTGCGCGTACAGATCACCGGCGACACGCGTGGCGCTTCTTCCAGCACCTTGCCGAGCCGGGCGGTGATCGGAATTTCCATCTTCTGGCCGGTCTTCGCCTGTTTGAGGGTGATCAGCCCGTCGTGGCAGGCCGACCAGGGCAAGGCGAGGATATCGCCCTGCCGCTGGGCGGTGCTGATCGCCAGCATGTAGACCAGCGCCAGTTCCGGCCCGCAAACCGCCAGAAACCGCCGTTCCTCGTCATGCGTCCACACCGAATGGCGCGGCGATTCCCGGTACTGGCGGAAGCCCAGTGCCGGGTTCTGGCGGATCATGCCCTGCCGCTTGGCGAAGCTCAGCAGCAGGCGGAATACACGGCAGATGTGATTGGCCTGCGAGGGTGTCGCCGACCAGGCCCGCTTGAGTTCCTGCACGATCACCGGCGTGATCTGCGCAGCCATCACGTCGCCGAGCTTCTTGGCGATAAGGTCGAGATTGCGCGCATAGTCCCGTTTCGTCGCGTCGGCCAGAAGCTGGAAATCGTCATGGCTCTTGTAGAAGGCGATCAGCGCGCGGATGGTTCCGGCTCTTGCACCGTCGAACATGCCGCGTGCCAGCTTGTGCCGATACTCGTCGACTTCGGCGTTGATCTCCTGCGCCTCGACGACGGCGCGGGCGCGATCGTCGGACAGGCGGGTGCATTTGAAGCCCAGCCGGGCAAGACTGGGGCTCGGCTCCCAGTAGAACCGGACGCTAGCGCCGCGCCTTCCTCGTGCCCGGAGGTGGGGCGTTTTCACCATTCCTCAGCCTTTGGACGACCTTGTTTTCCCCGAGCACCGATTCAATCTCGTCGCCGTTCGGGAGCAACAGTCGATTGACCGACGTATCCAACCACCGCCGGCCGTCGGGCAGGATCAGGTCCGGCCCCGGTATCCACTTGTCCCTGAGCGCCTTCTCGAAGTCCTTCCAGCGCTTGAAGTCGAAGCGATAGGCGACCTCGATCTCGTGGAGCGCGCGGCCGTCACTCATGGATCGTCCGCCGACCAGACGAGGCGCAGGCCGGGCCTGCGACGACGGCCGGGCTCGAAGTAGATCTGCCAGAGGTCGGAGGGATGGTCGGCGACGATCAGCTCGGCGATCTTCGCATCGAGCTTGCGGTCGTCGCGGAAGAAGAACTGCATCCGGCCGACCCGCCTGCCCCACACCTTCTCGTAGATCAGCAGGGTCTTGAGGCCGAAGCGGGTTCCCTCGTCGACCTCGTAGGACCAGTTCGGTGCGTTCGGCAGGGCGGGCAGCTCATGGGGAGCATAGGGGCGGCGGCTCATTGGAGGGTTCCCGCATCGCGCTCGGCCTTGAGCCTGTAGGCATCGTCGCAAAGCTTCTCGGCCAGATTGCCGATGGTGACGCCGTTTCCCATCATCGCCAGCTTGGCGGTAAACGGATGCTCGCCATGATCGAAGGCGAGCCGGGCGTACAGTCCGGCAAGGCAGCGGGAAAGCGCGGTGAGCACGATCAGGCGCGCGACATGGTCCGACGGGGCGCTTTCAAGGATGCGCTCCTCCGTAAAAAACATGATCTCGCGGGCGAGCATCGTGGCCTCCCCGGCGATAAACTCGTCGTTCATGCCTTCGACAAGGTCGGGCCAGTCCTCCTCCTTCATCCCTCATCCCCCTCCGGCAGTGCGAGATAGTCGAGCAGGCAGCGGGCGAGTTCGGCGGCTTCGCGGCGGTCGAGCTGGCACCAGCCGACGGCGGTGAACGAGCCGACGATCTCCTCGCCATGCTCGACGAGCAGCGTTCCGCTGGCGTGCATCCGCACGACGAGGTGATGGCCGAAGCCGGTCGACAGCTTGCGGAAATACGGCAGTCCGCCGAACGGGCTGGCGCTCATGCGGCCTTCGCATCGCGGGCGGAAGCCCGCAGGTGCCGTTCCAGCCGCCCGACCTGAATGCGGGCCAGGTGCAGTTCCTCCAGTGCGGCCTGCAGATATTCCCACTCGTTCGGCTGGCCGAGGAGGCGGCCGCGGATGGCCGCCCGCCGCTTGCAGTCGTCGATCAGCTCGAACAGTTTTTGCGGCGTCACGGTCGGCAAGCCGCCGCTCAGGCAGTTCGGTACATCATTCATCGGCTTTTGGCCCAGCGCCGCCCCTTGCGCAACGGATTGCTCCGCTTGCGCGGTGCCGGCGGCTCCATCGTCTCGACCTTCGCCGGGTAGCCGGGCCATTCGCCCCGGCCGAGACATCGCGACCAGCTCGCCGCCGCGTGATCGATGTCCGCGCGGCCGCGTTCGAGCAGGCGCGGGCCGGGCTCGAAGACCATCAGCCCGAACGGCTCGACGGTCTCCTGCACGACGAAGGCAAAGCGCGGCCGCTTCACCCCCAGCCGCCCGGCCGCACGCCGGTACCATGCCGGCTGCACCCGGCCGGGCAGCTCCATCAGCGCCCGCCGCTTCCACATCGACAGCGGCATCGAGGTCGTCTTGTAGTCGAGGATCAGCCCGGCCTCCGGGTCGATCCAGTCGAACCGGGCGCGGCCCCAGATCGGCGCGCCCGCCGCCTCCTCCTGCCAGAAGGCCGAGACTTCCGAAAAGCCGCGCGCCGGCGAGAACGCCCAGGCCATGCCCGCACGGGCCAGCTGCTCGCGGGCGGCGGCCAGCATCCGCGCCATGCGCGGCCAGTCGCCCGCCAGCACCGGGATGCCGCAGGCTTTCCTGATCTCCTCCCGGCTCGCCCGTGCCGCCCTGGTGCGCCAGTCCGGCGCATTGACCGTCACCACCCGCACCTCGCCGCCCAGCAGCAGCTCGTGCATCGCCGAGCCGAAATCCATGTTCCTCGTCGTTTCGAACGCCACCGGATCGGTCAGGCGCGGATGCCTCGCGGCGGCATGGGCCGGCGAGCGCTCCAGCAGGATCGAGGCCAGCGACGAGGACAGCGAGGGACGCGGCGCCGGATCGGCATGGTATTCGGCGGCGGGCATCCGGTAGGCGCCCGGCTCGGTCAATGGGCCGGAAAGGGCGAGCGGGTTCATGGGCGCACCTCCGTGCAGCTTCGTTCGCTTTCACACCGTGTGGCGTTTCTGGTAGAATGCGGCTCATGGAAAAGGTCGATCTGAACTTCATCGCCAGACAGCTGGAGCGGGTGCTCACCGAACAGGCTGCGATGCGCACCGAACAGGCCATCTTTCGCGAAGATATGGCTTCGATGCGTAACGAGCAGGCTTCGTTGCGCACCGAGATGGCTTCGATGCGCGAACAGATCGCCCGGCTCGACAGCAAGCTCGACCTGACACGGCAGTCGATCGAGCTGCGCATCGATGCCGTCCGGCTCGAACTGATCGAGGAAATCTCGACCATCAGCAGGATGGAAGCGAGCGGCGTCCGCATTCCCGTCGATCATCGACTCGACGATCACGAGGCGCGCATCGCCGCGCTCGAAGGCAAGGCCGAGCCGGCGGGCTAGCATCCCTCTTCGTCCGGCACGGCAAAGTCATCCAGCCAGTCGTCATTGTCCGGCCCGACATATTCGTCGCGGGCGATCAGGTCGAGATATTCGGCCCAGGTGATGATCGAGCCGCCGACCACATGCACATCCGACCAGGCAGCATTCTCCGTCAGTGCGGTGTCATCGGTATCGTCCGGGCCGGAAAGGGCGAGCGGGTTCATGGGCGTGTCCTCTTGCATAAACAAGAAATGACACACCATGTTTCAAAAATCAATTACATATCGACCCATTATGGGTCATGATTGAATTTGCTTAGTCAAAGCCTCCATCTTCTCGAAGGCCTGAGCGTCTTTTCGGGCTCGCTATGGGATAGACGTTCGCCCCAGGATTTTGGATGCCAAACGCTGCGGCAAACCTGACGGATCACCCCCGTAGATCCAGTCGAGAGTCACGCCATAACGCTGTCTCAAGCGAAGCATCGTGGCAGGATCGGGAAGCCTCGTTCCTTGTTCCCAATTCCCAAGCGCGCCTCGCGAAACGCCGACTTGCTCTGCGAGCTGCTCTTGGGTGAGTTCAAGCGCGCGCCGCGTGGCGGCGAGGCGTTCCCCGACAACAAGCACTAAGTCGGCGCTACGTTCGGGTAGTGGCATGGTTCTTTTCGGATAAGGTCTAACCCTTGATCCAATACTGAAACAGACGCTTCCGGACACGCAGCGAATCGGGTCTTTCGTAAAGAAACACTATGTGTCAAAATTGATCGTCATGAACGGTAAAATTCTGATCGAAACTCTTGGCGGAGCCACCCGAATCTCAAGAGAGATGGGCATCAATCCGCAGACAGTAAGCAACTGGCCTAAGCGCGGTATCCCCGCGCACGCCTGGCCGGCGCTGCTCGACCTTGCGCGCCGTAAAGGCGTGAAGCTCTCCACCGATCTGCATGAGACCGCTCTCGCCGCCTCCCGCCGTTCCCTTCGCCAGCGCTCGCCGCAGGACCGGGCTTCATGAGACACCGGCCGCGTGTCCCCGAAACAGGGTTCCACTTGCAAGACAGCGGACGGCCGGTGGCGGGGCGATCAGTGGCGGGGCTTGCGCCAGACGCGGATCTTGTGGGTCCGGGGCGTGGGATCCTGCTGTTCCAGCACGGCGAGCAGCACGACGCTCCTGACGGTGCGGGCGGGATCGAGGCGCAGGCGGAAATCCTGCGACTGGCCGGGGTCGATCATCAGGCCGATGGGCAGGCGCCGGGCCGGGCCGGCGATGGGTGTCGTGCCGAAAATCCGGCTCATGCCGCCGGTCCATGGGCGGATGAGGCGCAGCTCCTCGATGACGAGCGGGGTAGTACGGCCATTGTTGGTGACCTCGCACCACATGCGCGGATGGCCGTCCTGGTACCAGAGATTGAGCTGGACAGTGGGCATCTCGGGATCTCTCCTGAACATCCGCTCGAATATCCGTATGATGGCAGAGACAATGCCGAGGCCGCCGCCCGGCTTCCGGCGACGCCAAACGAAAACGAGCGCCTAAGGGGTTACCCCGGCGCTCGTCACGAAATGCTTTTCCTCAACTTCAAAAAACCGGTTCGCGGCCGGTTCCACAAGCCATTCCCGCATCTGCATCAACAACGGATACATCAACAACAACGGACCTGCGATGGCTAGAATCGGCCATCCATCCGGCGCGCACAAGGGGTCCGTTGCGCGAAAGTCTCCGGCGCAAAGTCGCTTAAACAGCGACATTGGCGGGGATTGAGACGGATCATGGACGCCTTCGCCCTCCCCGTTTCAACCCGATACCCGATCCACCGGGAACTGCTGGCCGACATGGCCCGGCGCGGCCCCCACGTCGCCCAGGCATTCATCCTGCTTTCCGAACGGCTGGAACGGGTCGAAGGCATGTGGGTGCCGGACGATGACGGGCTGCTTGCGCGGTGCGCGCAGCAGACACCGAAGCAATGGGCGAAGACGCGGGCGGCGATGGCCGACCAGATCGAAACCCACGACGGCATGTTCAGCCTCAAGATCATGCACCTGTCCCGCAAACATCAAAAGCTCGCCTCCTCGTCGGGAACCTTCGGCCAGGAAAAGCAGATGATTGATAGAATGGCCGGGGCACCGCTGGAAATCCGTCCCGGCGAGAACCAAAGGGACGCCCGTCACCGCAAGGACAGGGAGGTGCTCGAAAGGCTCAAGGGGCTTGATCCGCTTTACGAGCGGATGACGCAGGATCGCAAGGATCTGGGGGCGGAAAAGGTTCTGGTGGGCTTCATGGCCCGCAGCCGGAGCCGAGCCGAGCGCGGTGCCCGCAAGGCCGAAGCGGCGATGAAGGATGCGCGGCTCATGCGCTCCAACGTGGCGCAGCGCATGTATGCTCAGGGCAAACAGATCTACAAATCAATTCCGGCACCGCAAGTGCCGCCGGGCGTGATCGACTGGCTGGTGAACCGCTGGCGGGAGAGCGGTTTGTCGGGTTACGCCGATGTCTGGGCCGCCGCCTATCTCGGCGGCCGCTTCTTCGAGATGTGGGCGCGCGACGGCCCGCCCGGATAGCTCATGGACATGGCCGGACTGGCGGCGTGGCCGGAAGGGCGCGCCGCTTCCGCGCGTCCGCAGCCTGAATTGGACCCGAAAGCAGGGCGGAATTCCTCACATCCGTTAACCATTGAGCAACATTTCCCTGCCTTGATGGTCGCAAATCCTCTCCGTTCCGGCCCGATCCGGCCTCGCTTCGGCCATTGAACGGCGCGGCTTGTGGACAACCGCTGCAAATCCCGCCGGGCAGGATGACGGAAAACAGCAGATTCACCGTATTTTCGTAACCGGTGCAAAAGTCCGGGCGGACTGGATTTTTGAGGCTTGATCTGCGCGCATGGAATAAGAATATGTTCTCGATTCCCAAGAGCGATGGGACGTGATTCAAGTTTGTTATGTCCAAGCCCAATGCCACCAACCTCGCCACACTCGGCCTTGATGATCTCCGCGATTTGGTTGCGGCGCTGCTGGAGCGCGTCGCTTTGCTGGAGGCGGAGAATGCAGCATTGCGGGATGAGATTGCCCGGCTCAAGGGGCTGAAAGGGCGGCCGAAGATCAAACCGTCGGGGATGGCAGCGAAGGCCGGAACATCGACGGCCACAGGCAAGCGAGGCGGCAAGGGCAAGCGGGGTGGTTCGTCGAAGGCCAGCCGGCGGGTTCCTGTGGTGAGCGAGGAGCAGAAGCTCGGGGTTGAGGCGCCGCCCGGCTCGCGGTTCAAGGGGTATGAGGATTTTGTCGTGCAGGATCTGCGGCTGGAGAGCCGGGTGATCCGCTATCGCCAGGAGCGCTGGATGACGCCGGACGGGCGAACGGTGACAGCGCCGTTGCCCCAGGGCTTGTGCGGGCATTTCGGGCCTGAACTGGTGCGGTTCATCATTCTGCAGCACGTCCAGGGCCAGGTCACGACGGAACGCTTGACGGCGATGCTGAACGAGATCGGCATCGTCATTTCCAAGTGCCAGGTCATCCGGCTGTTGAACAATGATCCAGGCGATTTGCATGACGAGGCCACGGAGCTGTTCCGCGCCGGTCTCGAGAGCGCGAAATGGATCACCGTCGATGACACCGGCGCCCGGCATGGCGCCAAAAACGGCTTCACCACCCAGATCGGCGATGACCGCTTCACCCACTTCGCGACGACGTTTTCCAAGAGCCGGGTGAATTTTCTCGAACTGCTGCGCGCCGGTCATGGCGGTTATGTCCTCAATGACGACGCCTTCAGCTACATGCGCAAACATGCGCTGGCGGGCTCCGTGATCGCCCGGCTGGAGGCGCATGACACCAGGACATTCGCCGATCGCGGCGCCTTCTCGGCCCATCTGGGCGAACTCGGTATCGATCAACTCGATGTTCACCCCGACCCGGTCAAAATCGCCACCGAGGCCGCACTGTGGGGCAGCATCCACCACCACGGTCTGCTGAACGATACCGTCATCGTCTCCGATGGCGCCGGACAGTTCCGCGTCGGCCAACATGCACTCTGTTGGGTTCATGCCGAGCGCCTGATCCACAAGCTCGTCGGCTTCAATGAAAGCCAAAGACGTGCCATCGATCTCCTCCGCCAGCTCGTCTGGTGGTTCTACGCCGATCTCAAGGCTTACAAACAAGCCCCGCAAAGGTCGCGAGCTGCCCAGCTCCGTGCCCGCTTCGACCGCATCTTCAAGCGCAAGACCGGTTTCGCCACCCTCGATCGCCTGCTCGCACGCCTGCATGCCCGCAAACCGGAACTCCTCCTGGTCCTCGACCGACCCGAAATCCCCCTGCACACCAACGGCTCGGAAAACGACATCCGCTGCCACGTCACCAAACGCAAGATCTCCGGCGGCACCTGGTCCGATGCCGGCCGTCAGGCACGCGATACCCTGCTCGGCTGCATGAAAACCTGCCAGAAACTCGACGTCTCCTTCTTCCAGCTCCTCGGCCACCGACTCGCCGTACCATACACGACAGAAATCCCACCACTCGCCCAGCTCGTCACCGCCGCCAAGGTCTGATCGCCCGGACTTTTGCACCGGTTACGTATTTTCGCGATAACCCATTGAAATGTGTGTGGTTGGAAATGGGGGGGGGGGGCCATGGGCCTCCCATGACACATTGGAACTTAATACTGGTAATCAGAGTCTGATGTTGGCGCTGTGGATAAGTTCGCGACCGGCGACTGTCGCCGCGCAAGATGATGCACAGTCGTTCGAAAAGTCTCTTCACCGGATCGCAAGTCGAAGTGCTGTGCTCTACTGTCCAAGGCAGGGAAACGAAACGAGGGAGAACGCCCGTGGGATCGCTGGCGAGAAAGGTGAACAGGCTGAAGCGGACTACGGGTATGAAATAATGGAGCGGGAACTTCAGCGGCTGCACCTGTTCGGCAGGGAGGGAGCCCCTGACAAAGGCGAAGACGAGCCCGCGCCCTCAACCGGCGCAAACGGCCCGTCAGCGGGCGAAAGCGGATCGGGATGAACGGTGTGACCCAAACCGGCACGAAGGCGCTGTCCGCGCCCCGCAGGCCGCCTTGTGGCCGTTTCGCACGGACGTTGAGAACAGGGGCGAGCAATGCGCATTTGGCGATGATTGCGACCATTGGCCGTAAGTGCTATATTTAACTTCCAGTAGCGGCATGACGCCGGACCACAAAGAAACAAACCGATGAATGATCCAGAGAACCTTGTCCTCGCCCTGTTGCGCAAGCTCGATCAGAAAACCGATGCAATGCGTGACGAGATGAACGAACGGTTCGAGCGCATCGAGACCGATATCCGCACGATCAAGGACGAGATGCAAGTGACGACCGGGATGGCCATGCGCACATTCGGAACGAATGACGCTGTGAACGGTCTCATCAAGCGCATGGAGCGCTTCGAGAAGCGGCTCGCCAATATCGAGACGGACAGGGAGAATTCAAATGGTCGATAAGGGTCACCGCGAAGGCTGGTTCGTTCTGGGTTTGGCGGCATTGAGCGCTGTCGGAGGCGTTACCGCCGGTGTCATAGTCTATCTGGCTATCAGTTGATGCACGATGCCGACCTGCGAAAGCTCGAGCTGGAATGCCAGAAGATCGAACATGAAACCATCGAGCTGAGATGGCGACGTTGGGTTGGTCTGGGCAACATGTGCGCGACGGTATTTGGTGCCTGCGGGGCTGTGACGGTCGCAATCCTCAAGCTGTTGGAGTGATTGCGTCCATGAAAGGAAAAGCCTGTGACAGCCGATGAGCTGCGGACCGCGCTCGACGAGCTTTCATTGACGCAATCGTCGGCCGCCCGCCGCTGGGGCGTCGATATCCGCACGATCCAGCGGTGGTGTTCCGGCGAGCGGGCGATCCCGTCGACGGTAGAAAAACTTGTCGCGCTGGAACTCGGGCTCGATCCCGTGCGTATCGCGGAACTGAACGGTGAACGGCGGCGCCGAGGCAGCGCCGCCTGACCCGTCACCCCCTGGCTGCGACCTGCATCAGCCTTGCGAAGCGTTCGACGGCGGCCTTGTGGCCGGGGTCGTCGCCGTTGAGGTAGGCGTTGCGCCAGGCGGGGTCGGTCTTCCCGACGATGTATCGGGCGGTGGCGATTTCATGAAGCGGCCCGGCATGGTCGCTCTCCTGAGTTACCTCGATGCGCAAAAATCCGGGCAGGACGCCGATGAAGGCTATGTCGTCATCTTCGACGATCTCAAGCGTTTCGCCCGCGACACCGAGTTCCATCTGAAACTGCGCAAGGCCTTTCAGGCGAGAGACGCCCGCGTCGAATGTCTGAACTTCAAGTTCGAGGACACGCCCGAGGGCAAGTTCATCGAAACCATCCTCGCCGCGCAAGGAGCCCTGGAGCGCGAACAGAACGGCAGGCAGGTCGTGCAGAAAATGCGCGCCCGGCTACAAGGCGGCTATTGGGTGTTCAAGCCACCGGTCGGTTATCGCTATGAGAAAAGCCCGGCGCATGGAAAGCTGCTGGTGCGCGATGAGCCGATGGCCACCCAAATCACCGAAGCACTCGAAGGCTATGCCAGCGGACGCTTCGACAGTCAGGCCGAAGTGAAACGCTTTCTCGAAAGCCAGCCCGAATTTCCCAAGACAGCCAAGGGCACGGTCAGACAGACCGAAGTAACCGATATTCTCACCCGTCCGACCTATGCGGGTTATCTCAGTCATGCGCCCTGGAGTGTGAATTGGATCAAGGGTCATCGCGAACCGCTGATATCGCTCTCGACCTTCGAGAAGATTCAGGAGCGTCGTGAACGCGGTGCCAAGGCACCGGCGCGCAAGAACATCAACGAGGATTTTCCCCTGCGCGGTTTCGTCCTCTGCGGCGATGTCGACACGCCCCTGACCGCCGGTTGGTCGAAGAGCAAAACGAACAAGAAGCATCCCTACTATTTTTGCCGGGTGTCAGACTGCGCGGGCTACGGCAAGTCGATCCGGCGGGACGATATAGAAGGCGAATTCGCAACGATGCTCAAGAGCCTGCATCACGCCCGTATGGTGCTTGGTCGATGCGGGCAATCTCGCCGCCTTCCCGGTCCTGCCGGGCATCTAGGCACTGACCGTGTGCGTGGATCACGACAAGCCGGACATGCAGGGACGACAACGCGGGCTTACCGCCGCCGCCGAAGTATCGAACCGCTGGACACTCGCGGATCGCGAGGTTCGCCGCTGGCTGCCCCCTGTGTGCGGGCATGACGTCAACGATCAATATCGGGTGACGGCAAATGTTTGATTCCAGAGCTATCCGTCAGGATGCCGACAGTCTGAAGGTGACTGATCCGAACTGGCGGCAGCGACTCATCTCTACCAAGAATGGAATTCCTCGCGAGTGCCTCGCAAATGTCGCCTGCGCCCTCCGCCATGATCCGCCGTTTGCTGGCAACATCCGCCTCGACGAATTGCGCAACGCTATTGTCTGCCGCGGTATGCCATGGGAGTCGAGCGCCGAATGGTGCGAATGGACCGACCTGGATGGTTTGCGTCTTACGGAATGGCTGCAACTCGGCGGCATTCCCGCCAAGCCCCGCATGGTGGCGGACGCTTGCGACCTCGTGGCCGAGGAGAGCGGGTTCCATCCCGTTCGCGACTATCTCGAATCGCTGCAATGGGATGGTGTACCACGGCTCGACAGCTGGCTTGCGGAATATCTCGGCTGCGTTGATGGAGACCGTCGATATATTTCGGAAGTCGGACGTCGCTGGCTCATCTCGGCGGTTGCGCGAATCTTCAAGCCTGGCTGCAAGGCCGATTGCATCCTCATCCTCGAAGGACGTCAAGGCACGGGCAAGTCGACGGCTCTCGCATCGCTCATGCCCGATATTCGCTGGTTCGCCGACCAGATTGCGGATCTCGGCACCAAGGATTCGGCACAGGATATCCGCGGCAAATGGCTGATCGAGATCAGCGAACTGTCGGCGATGCGGCGTGGCGAGATCGAACGAACAAAAGCCTTTGTCTCGCGAGGCGTCGATCACTACCGGCCATCCTTTGGCCGGTGGTCGAAAGATTTTCCACGCCAATGCGTCTTTGCCGGCACGACCAACGATGATGCCTACCTCGTCGATGAAACCGGCAACCGCCGTTTTTGGCCCGTTCGCGTTGGAAGGATCAATATCGTCGCGTTGAACACGGATCGCGACCAGCTCTGGGCCGAGGCCATTGCCGCCTACCGCTCCGGCGAACCCTGGTGGCTCGACAAGGAAATGGAGCATCTGGCTGCGGCTGCTCAGGCCGAACGATCGGTTCGCGATCCCTGGCATGAAGATGTTATCGCTATCGCCCGGGAAAAGGCGGCTGGCCGGGCTGCGACCCCGACCGGACCCTGTGTGCAGCTCGATGAGATTCTCCAGGCTCTGGGTGTTGAGCGCAAGGATCGCGACAATTCCAGGGCCAACCGCGTCGCGCGCGTGCTCAAGGCGGAAGGATGGATGAGGAAACAACGAACGCTTGACGACGGCACTCGCTCCTGGGTGTATATGCCGCCCCAGCGGCAACGATGACGACCCGCACCATCGACCGCACTTGTGAACCGGAATGTGCAGGGCATGGTTCACAAGTGGTTCGCAAAAACGTCAATGATTCCAATATTGTGAACCACTGCACCACTCATTCTGCAGTTTTTCTGCTGTTTGCAAAAATCGGAACGCGCGACCCTGGAATCTCCGAATTTTCGCCAGAACAAAAAAACTGGTGGTTCAACTGGTGCAGTGGTTCACCGCATTGAAAAACAAGGAGAATGATCGAACCACTTGCGAACCGGCCCGGACAAACCCCAAATCGAAGCAGCGCTTGTCGCAACGTCACTCAAATGTAGCAACAGGCTACAATTGCCTTGACGCAAACGACGATGTAGCTTAAAGCTACCATATGAAGCAGATCAGCTACACCAAGGCGGCGATCCGGGCGTTGCGCAGGATGCCTGCGAACACCTCGAAGCTGGTCCGTTCCAAGATCGAGGCCTATGCAAGCGATCCGGCCTCTCGATCCAGCAATGTCAAACCGCTGAAGGGGCGTGAAGGTGTCAGGCTTCGGGTTGGTGACTGGCGGGTCATCATGGATGATCGGGGCCATGTTCTGGCCGTGCTGGATATCGGTCCCCGCGGCGACATTTACGACTGAAAGGACACGGCATGAACGAGATGGTAACGATCACCCGCGAGGAATATGATCGCCTGCACGCCGCAGCCGAAGATCTTGCCGACCTGCGGGCCTATGACCGTGCAAAAGACGCGCTGGCCGCCGGCGAGGACGAACTGATCCCCGAGAGCTATGCAAACCGCCTGCTCGACGGCGAAAGCCCGCTTCGCGTGTATCGTGACCTGCGCGGCATGACCCAGGCCGTTCTCGCCAAACAAGCCAGCGTAAACCGCGTCACCGTCGCCGAGATCGAGACCGGACGCAAAAGGGGCTCCATCGCCACCCTGCGACGTCTGGCAACGGCTCTGGACGTTTCACTGGACGATCTGACCGGGTAGACGCGCAAAATCGCTGACAGTCTCCGGTGCCTCCGCATATCGCGAGGATCTTGCCGATTGCCATTGTCACGATATGAGCGAGGAATGTCCCAGTAGATTTCTGTGTGGCAGCGGAAAACTGCCCAGGTCGACAGTTTGCACGTTCATTGAGAACAAGGCCTATCAATGGGCGAAATGGATGTGAGGCCTTTTGCCGTGAAAATCCGGATGTCACACACCATTATTCGCACCGAAACGTGGAGGGTGATTGAACACCACACTTTTCAACGTTCTGGTTTTTCTCCATGTTGCCAACATTCTTGGTGAGGCAAGGAATTGCAATGTCACTGGCTGATAGCGCCTATCGAGGCACCCCCAAACCCGGCCAGTTCATCGAGCTTCGCAATCGCAGGTGGCTCGTCGATGCAACCGACGACACTGATCCAACCTTCCCGATCGTCCATGTGTCGTGCGTGGATGACGATGCTCAGAGCGAATCGCTGTCAGTTCTTTGGGATGCCGAAATCGACGCGAAAATCGCTTCCGAGGAAACCTGGGACGCGTTCAGCGCTAACGCGACCGATGATCCGGAGACTTTTGCCGCCTTTTTGCGGACGCTGCAATGGCGCACCGCCAGCGCCGCGGATCGCTCGCTGTTCCAGGCGCCGTTTCGCGCAGGTATCCGGTTGGAGGACTATCAACTCGCTCCGCTGTCCAAGGGACTGAGGCTGCCGCGGGTCAATCTCCTGATCGCCGACGATGTCGGTCTGGGCAAGACCGTCGAGGCCGGGCTCGTGTTGCGCGAACTGCTTCTGCGCCGCCGGATCGACTTTGTCGTCGTCGCTGCACCGCCCTCAATGACGCTGCAGTGGCAGGACGAGCTTGAGAGCAAGTTCGGCCTCAGCTTCACCATGGTCGATCGCGACCGCCTGGCCGAACTTCGCCGCAGTCGCGGTTTCGGGGTCAATCCCTGGGCGACGGGTTCACGCTTTCTCGTCTCGCACCGTTTGCTCACCGACGAGACCTACACCTCGGGCTTACGGGATCTTTTAGGCGAGTTCCGGCCGCGTTCGCTGCTTATCCTCGACGAGGCCCACCACGCCGCCCCTGCGAGTGCCTCGCGCTATGCGGTCGACAGTCAGTTTACCCGCGCCATGCGAGAACTGGTTCACCGCTTCGAACATCGCCTGTTCTTGACTGCCACACCGCACAACGGTCATTCCAACAGCTTCTCGGCCCTATTGGAGATGCTCGACCCCCAGCGCTTTACCCGCGGCGTCAAGGTCGGACCCGGCGATCTGGAGCCAATAATGGTCCGGCGGCTCAAATCGGATTTGCGTCGGCTCGGCAAGAGTTTCCCCGAGCGCGTGGTGGAACCCATCGTGCTACGCGGGCTGCCGGGCGATGCACCCGAGCTAAAGCTTGCTCAGATGCTGGCCAGTTACCAGGACCTGCGCGAAGAGCGCATCGTGTTGCTCGGCGAGCGCCAAGCTGGACAGTCTCGCCTGATCTTCTCTGGCCTGCAGCAGCGCCTGCTCTCTTCGGTTGCCGCTTTTGCCAAAACGCTCGCCAAGCACCGCACGACGCTCGCCGGTGCCGTTGAGGACCGCCGTGGCATCATCGAGGAGGCAGCCCGTGCTTTTGCCAAGCATCGTCAGGAACTCGAGGAGGTAGTGGACGCGGACGAGGAAGAACGACTGGAACGACTGATCGAGCATGACGACGATGAGGCTGTCGAACAGGCGACCCGGTTTGGCATGCAAGAAATCGAGCAGCAAGCGTTGGCCCGCGAGCTGGCTGCCGTCGACGCGATGCTGGACGTCGCCAGGATGGCCGCGACCGGCCACGATGCGCGCATCCGCTGGCTGCTTGGTTGGGTACGCGATCACTGTCTCAACGGCGAACGATGGAACGACCGCCGTCTGATTCTCTTTACCGAGTTTGAGGACACGCGGCGATGGCTTGAGCGCTGCCTCATCGCTGGTCTCGCCGGGACCGACAACCTGGGCGAGCGCATCGGTGTCTTTTCCGGCGCGACCTCGATCGAACGTCGCGAGGAGATCAAACAGCAATTCAATGCCGACCCTGCAGAAGCGCCCCTTCGCATCCTGATCTGCACCGATGCCGCGCGCGAGGGCATCAATCTGCAGACCCGCTGCGCCGACCTCGTCCATATCGATCTGCCCTGGAATCCCGCGCGCCTCGAACAGCGCAACGGCCGCATCGACCGCAAGCTACAGCCGGCCAAACAGGTTTTCTGCCGCTATTTCCGGTACGAGCAGCGCCCCGAGGACGCCGTTCTGGAGGCACTGGTCAAAAAGACCGAGCTCATCGAACACCAACTCGGTTCCTTCGGCCAGGTCATAGCCGAGCGCGTCCACGACCGGCTCGCTACAGGGGGCATTCGTCGCGCCGATGCCGCCCGGCTTGCCCGCGAGATCGGCGGTGAGCAGGATGATGAGCGGCTGACTCTGGTTCGCACCGAGATGGATGATACCGAGGACAGGCGCCTCGACCGTGTCAAGAATGAGATCGACCGACTGCGCAGGACGCTCGGCGAGAGCAAGAAGAAGGTTGGAATTGACCGGGATCAGCTCATGGGAGTCACTGCAGTCGCTCTCAAGCGTGCTGCTTTCGACCTGGGCGAGGCTGAAGGCGAGCCTGTTGGTGACGTTCAAAGCTTCGCTCTCGACCCCGAGCACCGTGCCTTTCACGACAGCGGCTGGCAGGAAGCATTCGACGATCTCAGGGAACGCCGCCGGCGCCGTGGCGAACCCGTCAACCTCTGGCGCAGCCGCGCACCTTTGCGCCGCATCGCGTTCGAGCCCCCCGTGCTGCCCGATGACCGGAATGCCGATCACGTCGTCCAGGTTCACCTCGAACACCGCCTGGTGCGCCGTCTCTTGGGCCGCTTTCTCAGCCAAGGGTTTCAAAGCGGGCTGAATCGCGCCACGGTGATCGTCGGTACCGGTAGCCAGCCACGCATCATCCTGCTCGGCCGTGTCGCCCTCTACGGCCCGGGCGCCGCAAGGCTGCACGAGGAAATCCTGCCGGTCACCGCAATCTGGCGCGAGGCCGAGCGCGGCAAGCGCGCACTCACGGCACTGGGCTCGCACGGACAGGAGACGACCCTCGATCAGCTCTCCGATGCGCTCACCCATGCCCGCAAGCCGTCGCAAAGCGCCATCGATCGCGCCCTGACCTTCCTCCATCAGGATGTCGAGGACTTGCTGCCAAGCCTCCATGCCAAAGCCGACGCCGCCATCGAGAAAGCCAGGGTCATGCTCGAACACCGGGGTGAGGAAGAGGCGAAATCGCTGGCCACCCTGCTTGACCAGCAGCGTCAGCGTATTCTCAAAGCCGAAAGTGGCTTCGACGATCGCCAGCGTGAGCTGTTCGACGTTGACGCTCGCCAGCAGGCTCAATTGCGCGCCGACCGCAGGGCATGGATGACCCGATTGGAACGCATTTCAAAAGAACTCGAAACCGAGCCCCAACGCATCCGCGATGGCTACCAGATCAAGGCGGAACGCCGGGAGCCCGTTGGCGTCGTCTATCTCTGGCCTGCAACAGCATGAAAGCCATGACCAACGAACCGCGCCGCGATTCCGATCTCGAATGGCTCGACCATGTCCGCCCCACCGGCCTCGTACTCTCTCCAACCGTGGTCAAGGAACGCGGGCTCGTGCCCGAGCGCCAGACCCAGGCCGATAACGATGCATTCGCGATCTGCCTCGATCCCGAAGAGGCCAACCCTGCCATCGCCCAAACCCTGGGATTTTTGTCTTAGTTCGCAGTAAATATCCCCCGGCAGAGCCGGGGGCTTTGGTTGAGAGCCGCTCAAAGCGGCGGTTTGCGGCGCTGCGCGGCCGCAATCTGTTCGCCGCCTGAAGGCGGCATGTTCAGGGTAACAGCGCGAGTTGATCGAGCCGGCGATCTTCCTTCTCCTGATTGCGAATGTAGTCGCGGATGACCGTTTCGTCTCGCCCGACCGTGCTGACAAAATATCCTCTTGCCCAGAAATGTTGGCCAACGAAATTGCGTCGGCGTTCGCCATAAACACGGGCTAAGTGAATGGCGCTCTTCCCTTTGATGAAGCCGACGACATTGGAGACAGCATATTTGGGGGGAATGGCGAGCATCATGTGGACGTGATCCGGTAGCAGATGACCTTCTATGACCTTGCTCTCCTTTTGTTTGGCTAGCTGTCGAAAAACCGCGCCGAGATGTGGGCGCAGGCCTGTATACAGCGTCTTGCGTCGGCATTTCGGGATAAAGACGACATGATATTTGCAGTCCCAAACGCTGTGACTTAGGCTCTGATACGTGTCCATCGCTGACGTTCCTTCCGTATGCGTGGTGGCAAACGAAAGAAACCCGGCGATGGACTGCCGGAAACGTCAAACTCGGGCTGCCGCCCCGGCATAGCCGGGGGATCTCCTATTTTAGTTTAGCTGTTGATGGCCAACCGCAGCCATTCACGATGGTCCGGAACATCGGGCTTTTTGTCGAGCACGTGGTGCCATGCCAGATAGTTCGGCAGGTATTTTTTCGTGGCGACGCCGTTGAAGGCGGCGATCCAGCTCTTGAGGCGGCTGTGGCGGGCGTTGGCGTTCTGGATGTGCCAGCTTTTGTCGCGGACATGCTCGCCGTGGCGGCTGTTGACAGGCTCGTGATGGATACCATGTCCTCGCCGTTCGGCAAGCGCGGCCACTTCTTCGACGAATGGACGAACGGCGGCGAGACATGGCAGCGTTTCGAGATCCCGGCCGGCGATGTTCCACGCATTTCGGCGGGGTTCCTCGCGGCGGAAAGACGGGCGCTCGGGGCGGACTGGTTCGCCCAGGAATATGGCTGCCGGTTTCTCGATGCCGCCGGGTCGCTGTTTTCCGGCGATGACATCGCGGCAATGCTCTCGGGTTCCGCCGTGCCGGTCGGGCACGGGCTCGGGGGCCTTGGCGACGTGGCTCCCCTCAGGCTTCCGGAGTTCGGGCAATCATGTACGTGATCGGTGTGGTTCCTCCCTGCCACCCTTCCCGCGCGGCACTGGCGGTGTTGCACATCCGACCCGGGCGCGGGGTGCGCAACGCCGCTGCCCTGCGTGCGCTTGAGGAGTTCCCCGCCGATGCAGGCTTGCAGGCGATTGCGGAATACAGCGGCGAGGTTGCCCGGAGCCTTCGCCGTGACGAGGGTGCCCCCACGCCCGTCCGGATCGTGGTCGAGGCATCGGCTCTTGGCGACGCCGGAAGGGGGCTGTGGAGCCGGGCGGGCCTGCGGACGGCCTTTGTCCACGTCACCGGATCGAAACCGCAGGATGCAAGGGGGCGGCATCCTGCGCCGATATGGCGAGGCCAGATCATCGAGGATCTTCGCCTTTCCCTCGAACAGCAGACATTCGAGGTGGCCCGCGCCCTGTCGCTGGCGGAAAGGTTCACCTCCCAGCTGGCAGCCATTCGCGAGAAACCGCCACGTATCGATGACGATGACTTCGACGCCGTATCGGGCCACGCCGGTGAAAACCTTGTGATTGCGACAGGCGTGGCCCTGCATGAGGGGCTTTCCGTCCGTCCGCAAGGCCCGCACGGGTTTTCTGTGTTCACCGTCCCCCAGCCCGGCCCATCCAGCGTGTGGGGGGCGAAGCTCTGGGACCGGCCGTGAGCATGTTTTTCGGGCTGGATGTCGGGCAGGCCCGCGACCCGGCCGCACTGGCGGGCGTCGTGCCCGACGGGGAGCGTTGGCATGCCCGTCATCTCGAACGCCTGCCGCTCGGCACATCCTACGCGGCCATGGTGGCACGCGCCGCCTCGCTTGCGCCCGCCTCGCTGTCCATCGACGCGACGGGAGTCGGGCGGGCGGTGCACGAAATGGCCGTGCTGGCAGGATTGCCGGCGCTGGGTGTCACGATAACGGGCGGGAGAACGGCGAGGCAGATATCAGGCAATGCCCTTGCCATTCCCAAGGTGCTCCTGTTCCGCCCCCTCATGGCGGCGCTGTCCGGACGCCGCATTGCCGTGCCGGGCGAGTTGCCGGGAGCGGGCGCGCTGGCCGGGGAAATGATGGACTTCACCAGCAATGGCGGGAGGATCGATGTTCGCGGACGCGGTCATCATGGCGACCTTGTGACCGCCCTTGCACTGGCCATGGCCGGAGCCTCGTTGCATGCGGGCAAGGGCTTTGCCGCTGCGCGATGGAGCGCTGGAACGTTGCCGGGACAAGAAGCGGCCCACTGACAGGCCCATTCCGGGAGAACCGCCAGCATCCGGAAGGCACTGGAAGGCAGGACGCTGTTTCAGGAGGACGGGGAAACCGGGCCATTCGGGCCGGTGTTGCGCGACTTCGCCGGCGACTATGTCGGCGCCGCGCTCGAACTCGAACGGCGGCAGGAAGGCGAAGCGCCCGGAGCGCTCTGGCACCCCGAAGTCGGTCCGATCTCCCTTGCATGGGGGCATAGCGGCGACAGCCGGGGAAAGGGCTTCGGGCTGGCAAAGCTCATCGACCACCACCCGGAAGTCATAGCCGACCTGCCCGAGCGGCTGGCCGGAATGAAGGTCAAGAACAGGAACCGCCCCAAGCAACAAATCACCCTTGAGAGCAAGACCACGAAAGCCGTCGTGCAACTCGAATACAAAGGAACGTCGGGCGCGTGGTTGCTTACCGCCTACGATACCGAAGACCGTGCGACAAAGCCCGAGCGCGGCAAGAGAGGAAGAAAGGCGCGCCGCCCACAAGCGACATTCGGCACCTTGCGAGACCTTTTTGGGGCTGCCGGAGTGACCTTACCGGCACGACGCTCAGCCAATAATGACAAAAACGGGTCATCATATCAACAAAACAAGGGGGCCACTGCGCGCGGTTCGATCACGTTCGGCGAACGGACGACCATCCGCCTGTTCGAGAAGGCCAACCTGTCGACCGTGCTGCATGAGAGCGGGCACCTGTTCCGCGAGCTGGCCGAGGCTCCTGTCACTGGCGAAGGTGGGGACGAGCAGGTGACTGTACCGCCCGCTCTCTCCGAGCAGACGCAAGCGTGAGCGGCGAAAAAAACATGGCATGGCCCGTAATCGCCCGGAAACGACTATCAGAGTGCGCTTTTATCGTCTGTGCTGGGTGGGGGGGGCACGCTGCGAAATCGAGCCGGTGACGTTCTATGGAACTTGCAGATGGCATAGCCCTCACGCCAGGGCACAGAATTCCGCATAGTCTCCGTACGTCTCAAGCCGCCTTGGTGAGCATGAAATCCACCCGTACCGCGTCATAGGGGAAATGAATGCGGCCATCGTCGTGGCGGTCCAGAACGCCCGCATCGAGCAGCGCGTGAATGTCGCCGTGAACGGCCTTCACGTCGCGGCCGATCCGGCGGGCGGTCTCGCGGATGCTCATCGGTTCCTGACCGATCATCGCTTGCAGCAACTCCCAGCGCTTGGCCGTCAGGGTCTGCCAAAGCAGTTCCGGCGAGGCGAACGAGATGCGGTGGCCCTGTTGCTCGCCGTTGAACGCCGCGAGCGCCCGCCCGGTCACATCGTCACGACTTGCCAGGGAGAGAATTACTTCGCGCATGATCGTCTCCATTCATCGACCTGCCGCCAGAAATCGGCCAGCAACCGTTCGGCGTCGGTGAAACGGTAACTCCGTTCAAGCTCGCCGATATGAAAGTGATCGCCCTTGCCCGCCTCATTGTCGAAACGCAGAACGCATTCGCCTTTCGAGACCAGCGCCAAGGAATATTTGAAATCGTGCCTCGATCCGCGAACAGGCTTCGGCACCCGCCATACCTTTATTTCCACGAAGAGCGTCGTTTCGAGCTGGTGGCGTTCGTGGAAAAGAAGCTCGGCTTTCATGTTGGAGAATGTAACAACACAAAGGCATGTTGTCAATTACTCCAACGCCCGCCGAACATCCGCCATTCACCCCCGATCTGAACCGATCTTGACGCATTCGCCGCCCGGGCGCATGGTTGGGGTTGCCTCGCTATTGGCGTAGCGGGGCAGGACGGACGAGCGTTGGCGCGCCACGTCCGCCCCTAACCACCATCGACTTACAAGGAGTCAACGATGGCTGACACCATCTCTACGGGCGGAATCTGCCCGACCGCAACCTTTTCCCGCTTAGAGCAGATCAGGCAGCTTGAATTCACGACAGTGGATATCGAGACGGGCCTGCATATCATCGAGAAGCTTACCAAGAGCGACGACTGCGAAGCCTTGGGCGATCAGATCGCCTATATCGTCAGCCGGCTATATCAGCATCTCGACGAGCTACATCAGGGCTTTTCCGCCTTGCGCACGAGCAAGGAGGAAGCGGCATGACCGCCACCCGCCGCATTCTTCTCGCCACCGCAGCCGCTACGCCGCTGGCGACACCGGCTATTGCTGCACCGGTCGATCCGGTCATCCCGCTTTGCGAAGAATACTTCCGCCGGGCCAAGTGGCTGCAATCAGGCAATCACGGGCTCGACGACGAGCAGTTCGAAGCCGAATGCGATGCATGGATGCGTGTCTTCGACCAGCTGGCAGCAATCCGCCCGACGACCATCGAAGGCGTGATTATGCAGTTACGGGCGTTCCACCGTGAGCACCGCGACGATTGGCATTTCCCTACCGCGCCCGTCGCGATCCGCAATGCCATCGAGGCGCTCGAAGCACTCGCCTGAACCATCCCGTTCCAGCACGCCCCGTCATCGAAAGGTGGCGGGGCCCCTGCCGCGTTTGACGAATCACAGATAACATATTGAAAAATACAAATAATTCATATCTTGGCGGGTGTACGCTGATTTCTCGAATCATCTACGATATGAGTAGGGCATCTTTCATCGTCCGAAAGGATCATAGATGCCAAGACTGGGTTCTCTTAAAGAGGCGCGCAAGGTCATCCCCCAGTGGAGCCGGAGCAAGTTCTACATATACGCAGGCAAAGTTCCTGGTCTCGTTTATCGGGACGGTGCCGGCATGGGGCCGCTCAAATTCGATCTGGACATGCTTGAACGGATCGTGGCGGAGCCAAGGGCGGTGCTTCCACCTGAGCCAAAGGCAGTGAGGGCGGGTTGATGAAACGCACACCGGCCATTTCGCCCATGTTCACCCACGCGTGGGTCGCCTGTCCCGTAAAGGTCTCGTTCAAGCGCCCGAATGCTCGTGCCCGTCGCAGACTGCGGCGGATGATCGAGCGACTGGCGAAGGGTGTGGTGTAGCGTTGGACCTACCTACCCTCCTTTTCGCAGAAGACATCGCGCCGACCTTGCGCAAGACCAAGCGCGGGGCCAGTGATGAGATGAAAAAGGGAAGAATCAGGGCGAAGAAGCTCGGCAAGCGCTGGTACACGACGCCCGAATGGCTCAAGGAGTCCCTATGCCCCGAGAACGACTCGACAAGCTCGGAGACTTCTACCTCTTCCGGGACAAGCCCGGCGGTAACATCTATCTTGGCTGGCAGGTCGCCGACCCGAACCGACCGGGACGAAGCCGTACCGAACGTGAAAGCTGCGGCACTGCGGATGTTGAGACCGCGCGAGAAATGATGATCGCCCGCCATTTCAAGACCCGCCAGCCGCGTGACCATCAGCCCGACACGATGCTTTTTGCCGAGCTGGCTATGGATTATAAGGCCAAATGGCTCGACCGTGGCGAGATCCGTTCGGTTGACCAGATCAAGCGCTCGCTTCGGTGGGCGGTCGAGCGGTTCGGCGATAGGACCGTTTTTGAAGTCGGATCGCCCGAATTGCAGATCTGGGGCGAGGAGCTGATGGAAGACGGTCGCGCGCCGGGATATGTGCAGCGCATCCTCAACGACATCAGGACAATGTACAACCGCGCTGTAGAGCGTCGCTGGCTCATGTCCGCGCCAAAAATATCACTGCAATGGATAGGCCCCCTTGATGGCCGGAACATTTTCGCAGGACGCGAACAGGCGTTGGCCTTCTGGGAAGCGATAGAAGATGAGCGTCTCGCCCGGTTCACGATCATAAACGCGAACACTGGTGGACGAACCGAGCGCATTTGTGAACTGACTGCCGACAAGATTGACCTTGAGAACGGCACGGTCGATCTTCGCAAGCCCGGCGAGAAGCCGAGAGACAAGAAGCGGAATCCAGTCGTGAAGATCACGCGGACACTTCGTCCGTGGTTCGCGAATCTGGACGGCGGCTTGATTGTTGGTGCCCGCAAGCGCTGGATCTATGAGATGTGGCGCGAAACCCGTGTTAGGGCTGGGCTTGATGAAAGTTTTGTTCCTACCATCTGGCGGCATACTCTTAACACGCTTCTTGACGAGAAGGTTGAAGAGCAGTGGGTGCGGCGCTGGTTAGCCCGCGCCAATCCCGAGCAGATGATTGAATGGTACACCAAGCGGAGGGTGAACGAACCGGACTATTGCAAGCCCTGCGTCGACGTGATCGACGACTATATGGCCGAATGCGGCATGAGCAATTCGCTTCATGAGGCCAGAAAAGCATGAGGCGACGAGAACTACTACCTTCCCGCCGCCTCTTTATCCTGACAGTGTGCGAACAACCTGCGAACAGGCCCGTCAGAAAAATGGTGCCGCCAGAGAGAATTGAACTCTCGACCTCACCCTTACCAAGGGTGCGCTCTACCACTGAGCTACGGCGGCTGCGGGCGTGCTAATGCCATAGGGATTGAGGATGTGCAAGTCCGGGTGTCAACGATGAGCAAACAAATTCGATCCGAAGGCCGAGGCGACGGGGAGCGTTCCGAAGCCCTGGCGCGGCAGATGCGCGACAATCTGCGCAAGCGCAAGCAGCAGACCCGCCAGCGGGCGGAACGTGACGGCGATGGCGGCACGGAAGGTGCAACGGCACGGCAGCCGCTTGGATCGGCCGGTGACGGATGCTAACAGACAGGCCCATGAACAAGCGAGCGGAAGCGGGTGACGCCATGAGTGAGAAAATCCGATTGCGGGCGGAGGACATCGAGGATCTGGCGATGATCGCGGCCCTGTTGCAGGATGCCCGCACCTCGGTGAACGAGATGATGTATTCGGCCGAGGACAATCGCTTCATCGCGGCCTTCGTCCGCTACCGCAGGGAACAGGCGCATGATCCGTCGACCTGCGAGGGCCTGACCGAAACGCAGGCGGCCCTCGTGTTCGACTGCATCGACGAGGTGAAGCACCGCGGGCTCGATGCCGATGCCCCCGAGCAGCCGCTGACGCTCCTGACGATCGCCACGGAGCCGGGCGAACGCTGGATGTTCCATATCAATCTGGTCTTCGAGGGGGATCGGGCCATCCAGCTTCGCAGCGACTGCATCGATTGCCGGTTCGAGGATTTCGGCGAGATCCTCGCCAGCAGGAACACACCTTGTGATCATTTTGCGACATTGCTCGGCGCCGAGGCCATGGCGGAGCAGGAAAAGCGCGAGCGCGAAGGGGAACTTGATGCACCACGAACGGCAAGCGGCTGATTTCACGGGCGGAGACCGCCGTTGAGTGATGCAAGCCGAATCACCGACATCAGGCTGGACGAGCGCAGCATCGTTCGCTGGAGCCCCGAAATCGAGCATGAGCGCGACGTGGCCATCTTCGATCTGCTGGAGGACAACCACTTCCAGGTGCGAAGCGACCTGCAGGGGCCGTTCGAACTGCTCCTGTCCCTGCGCGAGACGACCCTCATCATGGATGTCACCGGTGCCGCCAATGACAACGGGACGCGCCAACATGTCGAGATCGCCCTGTCGGTCCGGCCGCTCCGGCGAATCATCAAGGACTACTTCATGATCTGCGAGAGCTATTTCGACGCAATCAAGGGGGCAACACCCAGCCGTATCGAGGCAATCGACATGGCCCGGCGCGGCCTGCACAATGAGGGGTCGGACGTACTCAAGGATGCACTTGTCGACAAGGTGGGCCTGGATGACAACACGGCCCGGCGGCTGTTCACGCTGGTTTGCGTCCTGCACCTGCGTGGCTGACGGACCTGCCCGCCATGGATGACCTTCCGGGCAGCGTGCTGTTTGCGTGCACCATGAACCAGGTCCGCTCGCCGATGGCGGAGATCCTGCTGAAATATCTGCATGGGACGCGAATTTTCGTTCAGAGCGCCGGCGTCCGGCCCGCAGGCGATGCCGACGGGTTCGCCATCGCGGCCATGGATGAACTGGGGCTCGATCTTTCCCGGCACCGTTCCCGCTCGTTTGATGAACTTGAAGATGATTACTTCGACATTGTGATATCCCTGTCGCCCGAAGCCCAGCACCGTGCCGTCGAGCTGACGCGTCATTCGAGCTGCGAAATCGAGTTCTGGCCGACCATGGACCCGACGCATGTGCAGGGCAGCCGGGAACAGAAGCTCGATGCCTACCGCAGCTTGCGCGATGACCTGCATCGCAGGATTCTCCAGCGTTTCCGCCCGCTGCAGGCACCAAAGGTATGAATGGCCAGAAGCGGAGCGACAACAGACCATGACCGAGCGAATTCTCGTCGAGCGCCAGGAGGCGATCGGCCACATCACCTTCAACAATCCCGAAAAGCGCAACGCTATGTCGCTCGGGATGTGGCAGGGCCTGATCGACGCGCTCGACCGCTTCTCTAAGGAACCCGGCCTTCGCGTTCTGGTGCTTGCCGGAGCCGGCGGCAGGGCATTCGTTTCGGGAGCCGACATCTCGAAGTTCGAGAGCGAACGCTCCAGCGCCGCCGATGTCGAACGCTACGAGGCCGTTACCGACAAAGCCCAGGAACGCCTGGCAGGATTCCCCTTGCCGACAATAGCCCGGATCGACGGCTGGTGCATCGGCGGCGGCATGGCCATTGCCCTTGCCTGCGACCTGCGGATATGCGGCACAGGCTCACAATTCGCCATTCCGGCAGCACGCCTCGGAGTCGGCTATGGCCTTGCCGGCGTCAAACGGCTCATCGATCTGGTCGGACCGGCCGTCGCCAAGGAGATTTTCTTCACTGGTCGAAGGTTTGGAAGTGAAGAAGCCCAGCGTATCGGGTTGGTCAATCATGTGGTCAATGACGGCGAAGTGGCGGAGGCAGCCCTTTCCACGGCTTCGACCATCGCGGCCAATGCCCCGTTGACCGTCCGGTCGATCAAGCAGATCGCTGCGCATGTGCTGGTCGATGGTGATGGACGTGATCCCGACCTTTGTGCGAAACTTGTGCGGGAGTGCTTTTCCAGCGAGGATTACATCGAAGGGCGCCGGGCATTCATGGAAAAGCGTGCGCCCGTCTTCAGGGGACGCTGAAACCGGCGCGGTTCCGGTCGGGGTGGACAGGAAGCGGGGGTTGAGACAAGCCACCGCCTTTGCCTTGCAATCGTCACGGATTATAGGTGCGGTCACACCGCAGGCGCTGTTGTTGCAAGCTCACGTGTTGCAGGAGAGAGGAGAATCGTTTTGCGCGTTTCAGGTCATGACAGTATCGGCGCACGCCGCAAGCTCGACGTGGATGGTCGATCCTATGATTATTTCTCGCTCTCCGAAGCGAGCCAGAAGATCGGCGATCTGAGCCGTCTGCCCTTCTCGCTCAAGGTGCTGGCGGAAAACCTGCTGCGCTACGAAGACGGCAATACCGTCACCACCGACCACATCAAGGCACTGGTCGAGTGGACGAAGAAGCGGCAAAGCGACCAGGAAATAGCCTTCCGTCCTGCCCGCGTGCTGATGCAGGACTTCACCGGCGTTCCGGCGGTGGTCGATCTGGCAGCCATGCGCGAGGCCATGGTGAAGCTGGGCGGCGACCCGACGAAGATCAATCCGCTGTCACCGGTCGACCTGGTCATCGATCACTCCGTCATGGTCGACAACTTCGGCGGCACCGACAGCTTCGAGCGCAATGTCGAGCTCGAATACCAGCGCAATGGCGAACGCTACGCCTTCCTGCGCTGGGGTCAGGATGCGTTCGACAATTTCCGCGTGGTCCCGCCCGGAACCGGCATCTGCCACCAGGTCAATCTCGAGCACCTGTCCCAGGTGGTCTGGACGGCGAAGGAAGGGGGACGCGAGGTCGCCTATCCCGATACGCTGGTCGGCACCGACAGCCATACCACCATGGTCAATGGCCTCGCGGTTCTCGGGTGGGGTGTCGGCGGCATCGAGGCTGAAGCGGCGATGCTGGGCCAGCCCGTGTCGATGCTGGTTCCCGAGGTGGTCGGCTTCAAGCTGCACGGCCGGCTTCCGGCCGGGGCTACCGCCACTGATCTGGTCCTGACCTGCGTCCAGATGCTGCGTGCGCAGGGCGTGGTCGGCAAGTTCGTCGAATTCTTCGGCCCCGGTGTGGCCAACCTGCCGCTGGCAGACCGCGCGACGATCGCCAACATGGCCCCCGAATATGGTGCGACCTGCGGCTTCTTCGCCATCGACAGGGTGACCCTGGAATACATGGCACTGACCGGGCGCGACCCGGAGCGCATCAAGCTGGTCGAAGCCTACGCCAAGGCACAGGGCATGTGGCGCCATGACGACATGCCCGATCCCGTCTTCTCCGCCATCCTCGAACTCGATCTGGAGGAAATCGAGCCGTCGATGGCCGGTCCCAAGCGGCCGCAGGACCGCGAATTGCTGACCGATGTCCCGGCCAGCATGAAGGAGGCGATCTCCGACCTGCGTGGCGAGTCCGCCGAGGATGCCTCCGTGGCCCTGAAGGGCATGGATGCGGAGCTGAAGCATGGTGACGCCGTCATTGCCGCCATCACCAGCTGCACCAACACCTCGAACCCGAGCGTGATGCTGGCCGCCGGTCTCGTCGCGAAGAAGGCCGTCGAACTGGGCATCAAGCCGAAGCCCTGGGTCAAGACCTCGCTCGCTCCGGGATCGAAGGTGGTGACCGACTATCTGGCCAAGGCGGGTTTGCAGACCTATCTCGACCAGCTGGGATTCGACCTCGTCGGCTATGGCTGCACCACCTGCATCGGCAATTCCGGGCCGTTGCCGGATGCCGTCAGCGAGGCCGTCGACAGCGGCAAGCTGGTGGTCGGTTCGGTCCTGTCGGGCAACCGCAATTTCGAGGGGCGTGTCCATCAGCAGGTCAAAGCCAACTACCTCGCGTCGCCGCCCCTCGTCGTCGCCTATTCGCTGGCGGGATCGCTGCTCACTGACATCACCGAGGCACCGCTCGGCGAAGGCAGCAGCGGCCCGGTCATGCTGGACGATGTCTGGCCCACCCCGCAGGAGGTCGACGAGGCCGTCCGCACGGCCGTTACCCGCGACATGTTCATGTCGTCCTATGCGGACGTGTTCACCGGTGACAAACGCTGGCAGAACATCGGCTCCGACAAGACCGAGATGACCTATGAGTGGGATGACGGGTCGACCTATGTCCGCCTGCCACCCTATTTCGTAGGCATGACCCGCGAAGCGCCGGAATCCGTCAAGGATATCAGGGATGCCCGTGTGCTCGCACTCCTCGGCGACAGCATCACCACCGATCACATCAGCCCGGCCGGCTCGATCGCGAAAAACAGCCCGGCCGCGGAATATCTGCGCTCGTTCCAGGTCATGCAGAAGGATTTCAATTCCTACGGCTCCCGCCGTGGCAATCACGAAGTCATGATGCGCGGTACTTTCGCCAACATTCGCCTGCGCAACGAGATGGCGCCCGGTACGGAAGGCGGCTGGACCACGCATCAGCCCGATGGTGAGGTCATGTCCATCTATGACGCAGCCATGAAATATGCGGAGAACGGGACACCGCTGGTAATTTTCGGCGGCAAGGAGTACGGCACCGGTTCGTCGCGCGACTGGGCGGCGAAAGGTACCGTATTGCTGGGCGTCAAGGCGGTGATCACCGAGAGCTTCGAGCGTATCCATCGCTCGAATCTGGTCGGGATGGGTGTCCTGCCGCTCAACTTCAAGGAAGGTACCACGCGCAAGACACTCGGTCTCGATGGCAGCGAAACGGTGAGCATCACCGGCCTCGAAGCCGGTCTGCGCCCGCGGATGGACCTCAACTGCACCATCACGCGCAAGGACGGCAGGAGCGAGACCATCCCGCTGACCTGCCGCCTCGATACGCAGGACGAGGTCGACTACTACAAGAATGGCGGCATCCTGCACTATGTGCTGCGGATGCTGCTGAACCAGAAGTGACGTCCTGAGCCGATCGGTATTGACTTGGCACCTTTTACCACAACGGGAATGGTGCCGGGATAACTATCCGGTTTGGCGTCAAGTAAGGATACCGGCCCCGGGAGATATTTTAACTCCCGGGGCTTATCATGTGCGTGCCGGGATACTGAACGGAACACGCGCGATTGGCCGGCGATCAAGGATGAATCGGGAACGGCCGCGATGGCGGACAGGCTCCATGATATGATGCGACAGGAAACGATGTCTCCCATTGTGGCATTGATGCGAACTGAAATGGTCCCCATGGCCGGAATCATTTGCAACACTGATCCCGCCTTCGGTTCGCGGCAGCTTGCCGTACTGCAGTGCAACGTGTATCGGCTGCCCATGTTCCCGGATCAGACATTCGACACGTGCGCATCGACTCATCCAGCCCCGCCACGGCGCGGGAGGTGATTGCGTGTATCTGGCTCTCTACATCCTCCTGCTGGCCGCTGTCCTGCTGCATGCGCCGCCCGAACTTCTCGACCCCCACGCACGCGAGTTCGTTTTCATCATCGGAATTGTGGGGATTTGGCGATATTCCTGGGGTTTCGTCCATTTCCTGCGTGCGTTGATCTACAAGAACATCTCGTTCCCCCGATGGCGCCGTTATGCCGATCGCCTGCTTTGCGCCAGCGATGAGGGCGAGGTCGACCCGGCCGAACTGTATCCCGAAGCCTTCATCGTCATCACGGCGTTCCGCATCCGCACCGAGACGGTGGTGGCGGTGCTGCGCGCCGCCCTGCTCGAAGCAAGGGATTATCCCCGCCCGGTGACCATTGTCGCCTCGGTCGTGGAAATGGCCGACGAGCGGCTGGCCAAACAGTTCTTCCGCGAAATGCAGCCGCCATCGCATGTTCGCCTTGCAATCGTCCGCGTGGCCGGATCGGGCAAGCGCGACGGCCTGTCGACAGCGCTGCGCGCCATCGGCCGGATGCGTCCTCCCCTCGATTCGGCGGTCATGGTCATGGACGGCGATGCCGTTCTGCCGCCGGGCACACTGCGCCGCAGCCTGCCCTTCCTGCGGATCATGCCCGATGTCGCGGGCTTCACCACCGACGAGGACGCGGTGGTCGACGGAAGCCTTGTCATTCGCGCATGGCATCGCCTGCGCTTTGCCCAGCGCCAGGTGCTGATGTGCTCGATGGGCCTGTCGCGCAAGCTGCTGACCATGACCGGCCGCATGTCGGTTTTCCGCAGCCAGGTGGCCACCGACCCGGACTTCATCGCACAGATCCGCGACGACGCCATCGACCATTGGCGCCTCGGGCGGATCAAGCTGCTCACCGGCGAGGACAAATCCACCTGGTTCTGGCTGCTCAAGAACCGCATGAAGATGCTGTATATTCCCGATGTGCGTATCATCACCATCGAGCATCCGCCTGGAAAGTCCTTCTTCACGGCCTCCACCAGATTGATGAAGCGCTGGTTCGGCAACATGCTGCGCGCAAGCGGCCGGGCCATCGACCTCGGCCCGCGCCAGGTGGGCCTGTTCACCTGGTGGTGCCTGATCGATCAGCGCGTCTCGATGTGGACCCCGCTTATCGGGCCGCTGACAGCCATCTGCTTTGCCATCCTGATATCGCCGCTCTTTCTCTATGTGTTTGTCGCCTGGATCCTCATCACCCGCTTCGCACAGACGCTCATGCTGCTGGCGTTCCGGGACACGGTAAGCGGGCTCTATCCGTTTCTGATCTATTACAATCAGGTCTACGGGGCCTTCATCAAGACCTACGTGCTGTTCCGGCTGGACAGGCAGACCTGGACCCGCCAGCAGATCTCCAGCCCGGTGACAGGGCGCAGCCGCCTTGAAGGCGCCCTGCAGGCCATCGGATCGGCGTATGTTCATGCGCTGGCTCTTCTGGCGCTGTTCGCGGCCATCGGCTTCCTCACCGGATTGCTGACCCTGCCTTCCTCGTTTTTCACCTTCAAGCCATGACAGGATCGGACCATGCAACCGCAAGTCGTCCATGAAGCCGAGGTCCATCGCCAGCATGTCCGCCTCAAGATCCCGATCGTCGTCGAGATCGACGGTTCGCGCTTTGCAGTCGACGACTGGTCGATGGGTGGATTCGGCATACTCAGCGAAATGTCGTCGCGACAGCCCGGCGAGAATTTCCCGACTCGATTGATATTCCCGTTCGAGGACTTCGAGGTGTCGCTGCGGCTCGACTGCCAGATGGTCTACATCCTCGATGACAGCACCCGCTTCGGCTGCAAGTTCCTGTCGATGTCCCGCGGGCAGATTTCGCTGTTCCGCTATCTGGTCGACGCATATCTTTCCGGCGAGATGGTCAGCGGTGGCGATATCCTCCACATTGCGGGACGCGAGAACACCGCCGACGCGCGCGAGAAACCCCTGAGCTTCCTGCCCTTCGCCGAAGAGGAAACGACGGGCCGCAGGATCCGCCGGGTTCTCGGTTATGGTGCACTTCTGCTGCTTGGTGCGGGGCTGCTTTTCGTCGTGGCGACAGGCTTTCAGGACCGCTTCCTCACCGTCCATGCGGAGTCGGCGGTCATCCATGCACCCATGACCCGTCTCCGCGCGCCTCAGGCAGGCACCCTGCGCCCCGTCGACACGCCTCCGCTCCTCGAACCGGGCATGGCAATCGCGAGGCTCGAAGTCAGCGGAGACTCCAGCATCTTCATCGAAAGCCCGTGCGCTTGCGTCCTTCTCGACTGGAAGGCCACTGCCGGCGGCTTTGTCGCGCAGGGCGAGGAGGTGGCCGTTCTTGCATCCGCCGACTCGCCTCTGCTCGTGCGCGCCCGCGTGGCGTTTGCCGACGCCCTGAGGATGCAGGAGGGAGATGTTGCCGAAATCACCATTCCCGGGCGTCCCGGTACCCAGCTTGGTCAGATCCAGTCGATCAACTTCAAGCCGGATCTCGGCACTGGCGGAGATGCCAACCGCCTGACGACCGTGGTGGTCCGACCCGATCAGCCCTTTGATTTCACCGACCTGGGTTCCATCGTCAGCGTCGACTTCCCGTAGCGATCACAGCCCGAAAGCCCGGGTCCGGAGCCGGGCTTTCGGAAATGCCGATCAGAACCCCACCTGATCGCCGCCCTTGAGTTCGAGAATCTCCCGCGCCTCGTCGGGCGTCGCGATCTCCTGTCCCAACCCTTCGATGATCTGGCGCACTTTCGTGACCTGGGCGGCATTGCTTTCGGCAAGACGGCCCCGCCCCAGCCACAAGCTGTCTTCGAGGCCGACCCGGACATTGCCGCCCATGGCCGCTGCCTGAGCCGCAATCACCATCTGGTTGCGTCCGGCACCCAGCACCGACCAGCGATAACTGTCGCCGAACAACCGGTCCGCAGTTCGTTTCATATGGGCAACATCCTCGGGATGGCCACCAATGCCACCAAGGATGCCAAATACCGACTGCACGAAGAGTGGCGGCCTGACCAGTCCACGGTCCAGGAAATGTGCCAGATTATACAGATGGCTGATGTCGTAGCATTCGAATTCGAAGCGCGTCTCGTTGCCGGCACAGGTCTTCAGTACGTACTCGATATCGCCGAAGGTATTGCGGAAGACGAGATTGCGACTTCGTTCGAGGTGCTGGCGTTCCCATTCGTGTTTGAGGTCCTTGAATCGCTCCAGCATGGGATAGAGACCGAAGTTCATCGAACCCATGTTGAGCGATGCCACCTCGGGACGCAGGGCCGCAGCGGGCGAAACGCGCTCCTCGACAGTCATCGACGGGGCGCCGCCCGTGGTGATGTTGATGACGCAGTTCGACTGCTGCTTGATCCGTGGCAGGAAGCGCATGAAGGCTTCAGGCGTCTGGACCGGCCGTCCATCCTCGTCCTCACGGGCATGGAGATGAATGATAGCCGCTCCCGCCTCCGCCGCACCGATGGCCGCTGCCGCGATCTCGTCGGCCGTCGCCGGCAGGTGCGGCGACATGCTGGGCGTATGAATCGAACCGGTAACAGCACAGGTAATGATGGTTTTGCGTGGTCGCGCCATGGTTCCCCTCCCTACGGAATCGCCAAGCCGACACCCGCGCCCCGCCGATATCGGGAGACCGGCTGTATCGACCCGTTTTGCAGCATGTTCACGATATCCCGGCCGTTTCACCCGGACAGAACCACCCCTCCAAGGCGGCGTACCCATGACAAGAAGCCAGCCATGACGACGACCGCATCCCGGATGCGCTGCACCGCGAGTGTGGACGTCCGCTCGACGGCCGTCCAGAGATCAAACCGGTAGAGAGGTCAATAATCGGTTCGGCGACAATGACCGGGCCGCGGGAGTAAGGACACCTGCGCTCAGGTCAGGACAGGTGCCCTATCGTGGGCGCCTTCCTGTATCTTCTGCAACAGATCGCCCAGATCATCCGAAAAGGATGTTCCCTTTCCGAGGTAAGTCACTCCTTCGGGCAATCCCTGCAGACGCTCGTCGTCAGCCGTGAAGCTGGTGAGCACTGCCAGTGTGATCCCGCGGGTGATACCTGCCGCCTTGAGCATGCAGCACAGTTCGACCCCATCGATCTCATCCAGTACGGCAGTGGTGATGAGCAGGTCCGGGCGCGTGCGGGCGGCAAGTTCGAGGGCCTCGTAGGAACGCGTGGCGATATTGACCCGGAAACCGCAATTCTGCAGTTCGCGAGCGACGAAACGCGCGCTGGTCTTCTTGGGATCCACCAGCAATATCTCAAGTTCGAGATGGGCCACGTCGTCGAGACTGGCCGGACGGAGGACGGGAAGCGAGCGGACGAATTCCGCTTCATCCTGCGGGCCGTCGACCTCGCCCGTGGCAAGCGCGTTCATCATGTCGATGAAGACGGCCAGATCATCGAGCCGCAAGGCGGTCGGATCGGAGAGCAGCAGCAGGTAGTTCGAAAAGCGCTGAACCGCCAGATCGAGCAGCCTGTCGTCCATGCCGACACATAGCAGGCGGAGATTGTTGGCCTGCCGTTTCAGCAGGTCCAGACCGGCCTCGACATCATCGCCCCGCCGCATGCTCGCAAGCAACAGCTCGAACTCGTGACAGGCATCGACGACCTCCTGGCGGATTTCGGCGGTCATTTGCGCGTCGTGCGCCAGGTAGTCGAATGCCATGCGCTTCACCCCCGCTCAGGATTCGTCGATCCCCGCATCAGCGGGATGACCTGTGACCCGACCTCCAGTTGTACCGGTCAGACCTTAACCAAGGGTTAACAACGTGTTGATGAAGCGGCGCAGTCAGTTGACCGTCGGCTGGACCCGCCGCTCGTCACGACGGATCCGGGGCTCGGATCCGATGTCGGTGTCGACCAGCCGCAGGGCCTGACGGAAGGGCATCGGTTTCGAGAACAGATAGCCCTGGGCAAGATCGCACCCTGCCCGCGCAAGGAAAGCCCGCTGCTCCTCCGTCTCGACTCCCTCGGCCACCACCGTCTTGCCGAAGGTGTCGGCAAGCCCAATGATGGCCCGAACGATCGCCTCGTCGAAGGAGCCTTGCCCGATACCGCTCACGAACGACTTGTCGATCTTGATTTTCCCAACCGGCAGACGCTTGAGATAGGCCAAGGACGAGTAGCCGGTACCAAAATCGTCAATCGCCAGCTTCAGCCCCATTCGTGCCAGTTGTTCGATATTCCGCCGCATCATGATCTCGGTCGGATCGACGAACAGGCTTTCGGTCAGTTCGAGTTCTATCGAGCTGGGCGGAACACCATGGGTGGCAAGGCTCCGCGATATGACCTCCGGCAGGTCGGACTGGCGCAACTGGGCAGCGGAAATGTTGATGGCCATGGTGAGGTCGACGCCATACTGACGCCACAGGCTGCAGAAGTGGCAGGCCTCGTCGATCAGCCATTTGCCGATGGGACGGATGAGGCCGGATTTTTCGGCGACCGGGATGAACAGGCCCGGGGGGACATTCCCGCGTTCGGGGTGGTGCCAGCGCATGAGGGCCTCGAAGCCGCTTACGCGGCCCGTGGCGAGATTCACCTGGGTCTGGAAATTCAGGAACAGCTGACTCTGCTGTATGGCCTCCTCAAGATCACGCTCCATCTCGCTGCGCTTGCGCAGGCTGCGGATCATGCCCTCGTCGAACATCCGGACCTTGCCGCCGCCATATCGCTTCGCTTCATTCATGGCCATTTCAGCGCGACGCAACAGATCGTCGAGATCCCTTCCGTGATCGGGCCAGAGCGCCATACCACCGCTAAGCGAGGGGCGGACGACGACCGGCGGATCGGCACTGAGTTCCATCGCCGCGCTGACTTGCTTGATCGTGCCGGCAGCGGCAAGCTCGATGGTATCGGCCGATTCGACTTCGCCGACGAGCATGACGAACCGGTCCCCGGCCGTGCGCACGACTGCCTCGGGAGCCATGCTTGCCAGTCTCCATGCGACCTGGCGCAACAATTCGTCGCCCGCCGAAAATCCGTGACACCCGTTGATGTCCGTAAGACGGTCGACGTCAAAACTGAGGATTGCAACCTTGCTGCCGCCCGTCCCGGCACGATTGCAGGCCGCTTCGAGGGCCGGCCTCAGCGATCGCATCTCGGGAAGATCGGTCAGGGCGTCCCTTTCCAAGGGCGATCGGCCGGTCAGACGATCGGAACGGGCACGAATTACAATCGTGGATTTTTTTGGCGACGAAGCTTCACCCTCCTGCCGCCACCCGTCGAGGAAGCGAATGGGCAGGACGACACAGACTGTCGCAAATACGACAGCGCTCATCGCAAACAGCCTTGAGCCCCATTGCAACCATTCGGAACCGAGATCGGAGGTGAGCAAAAGAAGAACAGCCAGAACCAGCACCGCAATTGCGATGCGGTAATCGTCCGATATGCCCCTTTCCTCTTCCGCGACGCGCTGATTTCGACGCACGTCGCCATCCATGTCTTGATATAAGCGCAAAACGGCCCTGCCTCAGACGCAATCCTGCGGGTAGGTTTCTACACCACCAATTGAGGTCACCTTATACGTAAATATTTCGTTATTCAATCGCGTAATGGTTGTCGAAGCAAATATTTTTTCACGTACCACAAGGTGGAAAACGGGCAATACTGTCCAGGGATGAGAAATGGCAAATCATGCATCCGGCAATATGGCGCGCTTTTGCGCCTGACAGCGGCTTCGCAGGCTTCGCCCGACGTCATGCAGGATCATGCGGGCGAAAAATTCGATGCCGTAACGGCAGGTTACACGCCAGCAGGACAGAAAATCCAACGACCGATGCAATGGAAGTTTTTACTTGGAATATTGCTCAACAAGACAATGAAGACTGACAATCAAGATTGCATCCTGAATTTACCTGAAAAATCAACATTTTCTGAAAATTACTAAAAATCAGTTGAATTTAGGAAAATTTATAGCTTAATAGGAAAATATTTACTGGTTATGCAATTTAATGTTTGCGTCTCTTCTCAATCAATACGAACGATTACGTAGGTCAGGATTGCAGGTCGGGAGCCGTTCATTCCACGTCTGCACGACGCGATCTGCTCCCAATCCAGCCTGTCGATGGACAAGTGCGATCCGTGTCGTTAGCCATGAAGCACGACCTGCGAACCATCGAGTCCATGACATGAACATGCGCAACCTTGCGACCATGCCCGAAGAACAGGCCCGGGCGATACGGATCATCTTTTGCGACATCGACGATACCATCACGCTCGATGGCCGGTTGCCGGCAATCGCCTACACGGCACTGGAGAAGCTCGCGGACGCGGGGATCGATGTCGTACCCGTGACCGGCCGGCCGGCCGGCTGGTGCGACATGATCGCCCGCTTCTGGCCGGTGCGCGGAGTCATCGGGGAAAACGGCGCGTTCTACTTCACCTATCTGCGCGACCAGCGAAAGGTGAAGCGGGTCTTCTGGCGCAACGACGAAGCACGCCGGCTCGATCGGGAGAAACTGGAGCAGGTCAAGGTCGAGATCCTTGCATCCGTCAAAGGGTGCGGCGTCGCTTCCGATCAGGCCTATCGTGAAGCCGATCTCGCCATCGATTTCGCCGAGGACGTCGGCCCCTTGCCGCGCGATCAGGTCCTGGCAATCAAGGCCCTGTTCGAGCGGCAAGGGGCCACCGCCAAGATCAGCTCGATCCACGTCAACGGGTGGTTCGGAGATTATGACAAATGCTCAATGTGCGAGCGCTACCTCGCGAACGAACATGAGATGACGCTTGACGAGGCAACCACCATAGCCGCGTTCGTCGGGGACTCGCCCAATGATGAGCCCATGTTCGGGACTTTCCCTTGCTCAATCGGAGTTCGCAATCTAGAAGATTTCCTGAGCGAACTGCGTATCTGCCCGACCTTCATCTGCGAGGGCCGCGGTGGTATCGGTTTCGCGGAATTCGCCGACAGAATTCTTCGAGCTCGGATCTGAGCCATGCGCATGCTGCCCAATCTTCTTAGCCTCGGCCGCATCTTCTGCGGTCCGCTGGTGATCATGTTGCTTGCCCTGCAATCGCAGACGGCCCTCGCCTTCACCATCGTGGTGATGCTGATCTCGGAGGCATCGGATCTCGCCGACGGGCATATAGCCCGACGCTATTCGGCCACCTCCAGCTTCGGCAAGATCGTCGATCCGCTGGCCGACAGCCTCTATCGGGCCATGGTGTTCCTGGCCTTCCTCGATGCCGGCTGGATGCCACTCTGGATGGTGGCGATCATCGTCAGTCGTGATATTCTCGTTTCCTATCTGCGGATCTTCTCACAGCAGAATGGCATTACCCTGTCGGCGAGAATGAGCGGCAAGATCAAGGCGGTAGTCCAGGGTGTCATTCAGATTGCCACCGTCATGGCATTCTTCATCTTCGGATTGCACCCGGAAGCATGGGTCAGCTCGCTGGTGTATGCTGGGCTATTGATCGCAACGCTGGTGACGGCCTGGTCGGCAGTCGATTACACGATTGGTTTCCTGCGATCGGTGGACATTCGCGATACTGTTGCAAACAAGGGGTAAGCAGCATGTCCGGTTGCCGTTCGCGCGTACGTCAGAGGACATTTATCCCGGTCATCGCTGGTCAAAAGGGTTTCAACGGTCTATGCCGGTTAACCAATCACTAACGGCTCGGTGCTATGCTCCATCAATGACGAAGCGGGCATTTCGCTGCCTCACAAAAGAGCGATTAGGGAGCCCATGAAGTTCAGGATCCTCAGACCGATCCTGCGTATCTGGCGGGACAAGGGCTATCGCCCCGGCACTCTCGGCATTTCGCTTGCATCGGGCATGTTCATCGGCTTTTCGCCGACGGTTGGCCTGCAGATGCTGATCTGCATCGTGGTGGGCTTCCTGTGGAACCGGATTTCCAACTTGCGACTGAACTTGCCGGCGATGGTCATCGGCAGCATGGTCGTCAACCCGATCACCATGGGCCCGACCTACTACCTCTACTACAATATCGGTTGCCTGAGCGTCAGTTGTCACGTCGACATGAGTGTCGATCGTTTCGCCAACCTGGGCTCGATTGCCGAACTGGGTTCGACCATACTGTGGGCGGTATTGCTGGGTTCCATTCCCTTCATGCTGGCGAGCATTCCTCTCGGCCTCTATCTGGGCCGCAAATTCGAAGTATTTCTGGAATCACGCAAACTCAAGCGCAAGCAGCGTCGTGGCCGACACAAGATCGGCCTGGCAGCTGCCAACAAGTAGGGACTTTCCAGTTCCACGGAATATACCGGTCACAATGAGAAGTTGCGTGAATTCCGCTCAGCGGCTGTCGCCGAACAGGTCGCCCAGTCCGCCCAGGATCGAACCCTCGCCCTGACTGCCGCCGCGCTGCGGTGCAGCGGTCAGCATGCGCCCGGCGAGTCGCGAGAACGGAAGGCTCTGCAGCCAGACATGCCCGGGACCACGGAGCCGCGCGAAGAACAGCCCTTCACCGCCAAACAGCATGCTCTTGATACCACCGGCCTGCATGATGTCGAAATCAACGGTGTCCGTCAGCGCGGCGAGACAGCCAGTGTCGACATGCAACTCCTCGCCCGCCTTGAGGTCGCGCTGGTAAAGCTTGCCACCGAAGTGAATGAATACCCAACCATCGCCATCGAGCCGCTGCATGATGAAGCCCTCGCCGCCGAACAGCCCGGTAAGGATCTTGCGCTGGAAATGTATGCCGATCTGCACTCCCTTCGCCGCAGCGAGAAAGCTGTCTTTCTGGCATATGAGCCGATGGTTGTATTCTGATAGCTTGAGCGCAAGAATGGTCCCGGGGAATGGTGCCGCGAAGGCCACATGCGCCTTGCCCGAATGTCCCTGATGGGTGAATACCGTCGTGAAGAGGCTTTCGCCAGTCAGCACGCGTTTGCCGGCGCCGATGAGCTTGTCCATGAACCCCGCCCCGGCATCCTGGCCGGAGCCATCGCCGAAGATGGTGTGCATCTCCACCACCGAATCCTTGTACATCATGGCACCGGCCTCGGCGACAGCGCTCTCGCCCGGGTCGAGCTCGACCTCGACATATTGCAGGTCCTCGCCCCGGATCTGGAAGTCGATATCGTCGCTGGCCCGTGGCCGGCCGGGAGGAGGTCCGCCGGCAGCGACCGGAGCAATGCCCAGCAGTTCGGGCGTGCCCGAGACCAGTTGCCAGTTGCCAAAGCCGGGACGCCAGCAATAAGCTTGCGGATTGGCCGCGGCATACTGCCGAGCCTCGGCATCATCCATCGGCCCCACCTGATTGCCATCGATACTGAAATGCCACTGGCTCATCGCACCCGCTCCTCAACTGCCTGATGACATTCGAGTAGCAAGACGCATGCGAGGAATCCAGCGTACATGCATCGTCCGGCCATCGACGAGAACCTGAACTGTTGCACCGATGGGTGCTGGAATTGCCTCAAACCGCTTTCAAGGAGATCGACCGTCGCGGACACTCTTCTGGAGCTCCTTTTTGATCTTCCGGTAGGACTGCGCCTGCCGGTCGCCGATGAGCTCGAGTACGCCGACCAGCACCAGAGCGATCAGGGCGGCGATCAGGCCATACTCGATCGCCGTGCCCCCCTCGGTGTCCCCGGTTCGAAGACCGAACAATTTTCGCCTTGTGAATTTTGTCGACATTCGTCAGCCTTCGATCAAAAAGAATCAACTCACCGTATGGTAAATTGACAAACAAATCGTAAAGGCTTTCCGACGTCCTTCTTCACCCTTTGCCGGGCACAAAGGCGGGAAAATTTATTCACAAATATAAAATGTATTGAATTTTATATTACAAATAGCATTGTTGTTTTATGGCATGGCACTTACCTGAACCGGGGAACGTCGATGGGACTGGAAACATTGAATGCCGGACTCGACGGCATGGCCCTCATACGCAGTGCGCTCGAAGCCTCACCGGGCAAGGTGGCGCTGGTCTCGTCCTTCGGTGCGGAAAGTGCGGTACTGCTCGACATGGTCGCCAGCATCGACCGGACCACACCCGTGGTCTTTCTCGACACGGGTCGCCATTTCCCCGAGACGCTTGACTATCAGCGCGAGCTTTGCGCCCTGCTGGGATTGCGGCACGTACAGACCGCCCAACCGCACGCCAGGGACCTGGGGCGACACGACCCCAATGGACAACTCCACGCCGAAGACGCCGATCTGTGCTGCCATGTGCGCAAGACAGACCCCCTGAGTGAGGCACTCGATGGCTTCGAAGGCTGGATCACGGGCCGCAAGCGCTTCCAGGGCGGCACACGGACAAGGCTGATGACGGTCGAACCCGTTCCTTCCACAGGTCAGGTCAAGTTAAATCCACTGGCCCACTGGACGACCGAAGATATCCGGAATTACCGCCGGCTGCGCCAATTGCCGCTGCACCCGCTGGTGAACCAGGGCTACCCTTCCATTGGCTGCGCCCCGTGCACAAACCCCAGCGAAGGCGAAGGATCGCGCGCCGGGCGCTGGTCGGGAATGGACAAGACCGAGTGTGGCATCCACCTTCATGTCGATGGTTCGGGCATCTGAACACCCAACGGTTGAAGCGACGAACTATGGACGGTCGCGTTCACCGACTCGCCGGGGGTTGACCCGGTTCGGTCAACCGGGCCTCGATGGCCGCAACCGTCCCCTCATCGAGGCCGAGACGTGCGGCCAGCCTGTTGAGGTAGCGGCGCTCGTCATCCGTGTCGACGGTAATGGCCAGCAGGGATGCAGCGTAGACTTCGGCAGCCGTCGCCTCATCGCGCACGGCACTGGTGATTTCGTAGAGGTCGAGGGGCTTGTTCATCTCCGCCTCGACGAAGTCATGCGCTTCCTGTCCCAGTTCCTGCTCATCGATCCGGCCGAGGATCGCCGCACGCTCCTCATCGTCGATGGCTCCATCAGCCTTGGCCGCGGCGATCATCGCCCTGATGAGCAGGATTGCACGATCCTGCGCCGCCCCGGCCGATACTTGCGCCGACGATGTGTGCCGTTCATCCGGAGAAGCCGGCATGGCAGCTGCCGTTCGACCGGGCAGCGGTGGCGGCATGGCGGGCGAACCGGATGCGGGCAGGACCGATCCGGGCAAGGGTGGCGGCGCCCCGCCTCCTCCAGGCAAGGGAGGAGGGCGATGGCCGCCGGGCGCCGCCGGTGGCTGACCGGGAGACATCCCCTGGTCCGGCTGCCTCCGCGACTGTTGCTGGCTGAAATGCTCGAAGGCAGCAATGGCGAGGCCACCCAGCAAAGCCATGCCGCCCCCCTTGGCCATCGTTCCCCGCGACAACCCGCCGGATGCCAGACCACGCAACAGTTTTTCGGCATCGAACATGTGATTTGCCCCCTATGTGCCGGCCATCGCTCCACCGAAGAACCGCCCCACAGCTTCAGCCGACAGGCGCATCCTCGCGCAACAGCCCCTCATGCTTCAGTTCTTTCCAGAAGTCGACCGGGATCGGCGCCTCGAAGATCGCCTTGTTCTGCACGATCTCATCCCTGTTGCGCCCCCCCGGAATGATCGAGGCCACCCGTGGGTGCAGCAGCGGGAACTGGAGCGCGGCGCTGGCCAGTCGGACCCCGTGAGCCTTGCAGACCCGCTCGATGCGGGCGACCCGCTCCATGACGTCGGCAGGAGCCAGCTCATAATTGTAGTAGGCTCCCTCGACCGCACCGGTGGCGAGAATGCCGGTGTTGTATGGACCGCCGATCATCAACGAGACGTCCTTTTCCGCGCAGAGCGGCAGGAGGCTGTCGAGTGCTCCCTGTTCCAGCAGGGTATACCGTCCGGCGAGCAGGAAGGTGTCGAAATCACCGGCCCGGGCAAACGCCTCGCAGGCCGCGACCTCGTTGATGCCGGCACCTATGGCCTTGACCACGCCCTGCTCCCGCATCTCGACCAGGGCCTTGTAGGCGCCTCCGTCCATGCATTCGCGGAACCGCTGAAGCCGCGCCTCCTCGCTGCCATGGGTCCAGATGTCGACATCGTGAATCAGCAGGACATCGATGCGATGGGTACCGATGCGCGCAAGGCTGGCCTCGATCGACCGCATCGCACCATCATAGGAGTAGTCATAGACGCCCTCGAACGGGAGGGTGTCCTTGAACAGGCCGCCATCAAGCGATTTCGGATCCTTCGCATGCAGCAATCGCCCGACCTTGGTGGACAGCACATAACTGTCCCGGTCAAGCCAGCGCAACGTCTCGCCGATGCGATGTTCCGACAGGCCGAACCCGTAAAGCGGTGCCGTATCGAAGAATCTCAAGCCGAGATCATAGGCGGTACGCACCGTCTCGTGCGCCTGCTCGTCGCTGAATCCGGCATAGAGATTGCCCAGCGGCGCACCGCCAAAGCCCATGACCGGTACCTTCAGGTCGGCACTGCCGAGCTTGCGTCTCTCGCTGACCTTCATGATTTGTCCTCCCCCGATTCATCCCGATGAACCAACAACGGGCAATGGTAATGGCTTGCATGCCTGACGCAAGAACCTAGACTGCGCCCCTGACGATCCCGACCTCCGGGGCATGGTCTCCATGCACGGGAGCAGACCGGGACAGAGCATGGTCAGGGACACGATATTGAAGACCCGGCTTTCCGTTGCAACAACACTATCCATTGCCGTTTCGACCGTGAGTGCCCCGGACGCCCGGGCCGCAGGGTTTGCGCTCAAGGAGCAGTCGGCAACCGCGCAGGGCAACGCATTCGCGGGTGCGGCGACCGAAGCCGCGGATGCGAGCTACATGTTCTTCAACCCGGCGGCACTGGGCCGGCTGGAAAGGATGGAGGCGACGGCCTCGGTCACCTACATCTCGCCCACAAGCAAGCTCAAGCGGGCCAACGCATCGTCGGCAACCGGTGTACCGTTCACGGGTTCGGGCGACGCCAACGATATCGGTGAAGGAGGCATGATTCCGGCACTCTACGGCGTTGCACCGCTGAATGATGACTGGCGGATCGGGATCGCCATCACCGCACCCTTCGGCCTCAAGACGGAATATGACGGGGGCTGGGTGGGCCGGTATCACGGCGTCATGTCGGAACTCCAGTCGGTCAACATCAATCCCGTGGTTTCCTATAATCCGACCCCCTGGCTGAGCGTCGCCGGCGGCCTGCAGGTTCAGTACATGAAGGCCAAGCTGACCAATGCCGTCGATTTCGGGACGATCTCGGGTCTGGGAGCAGGTGCGTTCGACGGATTTGCCGACCTCAAGGGCGACGATATCGCCTACGGTTACAACCTCGGGGCCATCACCGAGCCGGTCGAGGGATTGCGTTTCGGGATCGCCTATCGCTCATCCGTCAATCATACCCTTCGCGGCGACGTCGATTTCGACGTACCTGCCGTGCTGCAGCCGGCACTGGGCGCCACCTTTGCCCACACGAACATCGACGCGGACTTCAAGTCGCCGGCGAGCGTGACGATGGGAATCGCCCAGGATGTAACCGACAAGCTGACATTGATGGCAGGCGCCACCTGGACGAAATGGTCGAATTTCGACGAACTGCGAATAGAATTCCAAAGCGACCTTCCCGATAATGTCACCGAGGAAAAATGGGACGATCAGTGGTCGTTTGCGGTCGGTGCCACCTACAAGGCCAACGATCAGCTGACCCTGCGCGCGGGCGGCGCCTTCGACCAGAAAGCGCTGGATACTGAATATCGTACACCGCGAATACCGGACAATGACCGGTTCTGGCTGTCCACCGGCATGAGCTATGACTACACGGATTCTGTTTCGGTCAGCCTCGGCTATACCCATATCTTCGTGCAAGATGCCAATATCCGCCTCAAGGCAACCGACCCCGGCAATGGAACACGCGGCAATCTCGACGCAAGGTACGATTCGGACATCGACCTCATTGCCCTGAGCGGGACTTTCCGCTTCTGATCCTGTTGTCACGAGTGAGAATTTGCTCGATCGTCACTGGTGCAAAATCGGGGATATCCACGCTCGCGTCGAACTGCCGGACCAGAGACTTCATCCATCCGTGGCTGTGACCATGCAGCCATCGCGAGTTCGACATGGTCGCGGCCACTCGCCCCGCCATGGCCAAATCGATGCCCGCCCGTAAACCATGTCTTCATGTTCGACAGTCATGCTCCGGACAATTTTTCTGGACAAGCTTGCACTGAATTGGTTATGTGAATGAACGTTCATTCATATCCGGTCCATCATCATGAGCGACATGACGACCCGTACCCGCCTCGACGACGCCGCCATCCGATTGTTCGCGCGACATGGCGTTGCCGGAACATCGGTTCGCGATATCGCCCAGTCGGCACGGATTGCCGATGGCACACTCTACCGGCACTACAATTCCAAAGAAGAGATGGCGCGGTGCCTGTTCGAGCGGCATTATGGCGACCTCGCGCGCAGCTTTGCCGCCAGCGCGGCCCCGCACCGGCCGGTCGGCAAGCGGTTGCGGGCCGTCATCGCCGATGCCTATCGCCTGTTTGATGACAATCCCGACCTGTTCGGCTTCCTGCTGCTGAGTCAGCATGACCATCTGAAGGATGTGAGCGAACATCAACCATCTCCGGTCGACATCGTTCGCGACTTGTTGATCGACGCCATGACGGATGGCGAAATTCCCGAATGCGATCCGGAATTCGCCGCGTCGCTGGTTTTCGGCATTGCCCTGCAACCGGCTGTATTTACCGTCTATGGACGCCTGCACGGACCGCTCAGCGATCGGGCCGATGCCGTTGCCGATGCCGCCCTGCGCTCGCTGGCCAGCCATGCCGGCACGCACTGAAATCCCGCTGCCGGCCATCCGTCATGGCTATACGGCCTGGAGCGACATTGCCATGCAGGAAGGCTGGCGCGTCCAGCATCACGTGGGCGATGGCTGTTGCCGCCTGGTCAATCCCCGGGGCCTCGTCATCGCGAAAGGTCCTCGAAACGAGATAATCAAGGATTGGCGAAGATATGCCGTTGCCGGAAGCGTAGCCGTCGACCGCGTTCTCCTGCTGCACGGGCTATCGCGCACCGGCCGGATCTACAGACGCATCAGCCGTTCCCTGACTGCCGCCGGTTTCGAGGTCATCGCGCCCAGCTACCCCTCCCTGCGCCAGTCGCTCGACGATCACGCCAGGGACATGCGCAGCGTCCTCGATCACCTGTCACATACGGGCAACATCTCCCTTGTCGGGCACAGCCTCGGCGGACTCATCGTGCATCGGCTCATCGACGAGCCGGGGGCATGGAAGGACCGTCTCGATCTGCGCGCCGCCGTGCTCATCACCGTTCCCCACAACGGCTCGCGCCTCGGCGCACGGGTCGCCCGCCACCCCCTTGCGGCCCGGCTGCTCGGGCCATCGCTGCAGGACTGCCTGCCCGGCCGCCAGCGGCTGGCCCGGACCGACGGGTTGCCCATCCTCAACATACTGGGCCTGACGGGCTACCGCACCGGCTTCAATCCGGGCTTCGGCCGCGACAACGACCTCGTCCTGGCCGAGGACGAGATGCATCTGGCCACGGCGACCCACCAGGCCCGCGTTCCACGACCTCACGGGCTGATCTACCGTGCAGGCTCGACCGTTTCGCTCATCACCCGATTCCTGCAGGGCGCACATGCCCCGCATCATCGAGAAGGGGAAGCCCCATGAAAACCTCCCTGCTCGGCGGCGGACGTTTCGCCGGCCTGTTCTGGACCCAGTTCATGGGTGCGATGAACGACAATTTCTTCAAGAACGCGCTCGTCATCCTGATCCTCTACGACCTCATGAAGGGGCCCGAAGGCGAGAAGCTGGTGACCATCGCCGCGGGACTGTTCATCCTGCCGTTCTTCCTCTTCTCGGCAACCGCGGGTCAGCTTGCCGACCGCCACGACAAGGCATGGCTGACACGGATGATCAAGGTCGGCGAAATCATCATCATGATCGGCGGCGTAGCCGGGTTCCTGCTCGGCAATGTCACATTGTTGATGGCGCTGCTGTTCCTCATGGGTACCCAGAGCACGCTGTTCGGTCCGATCAAGTACGGCATCATTCCCGATCTCGTCGACGAGAACGACCTGATGAACGCCAACGGCCTGATCGAGGGCGGCACCTTCCTCGCCATCCTCATCGGCACCATCGCGGGCGGCCTCCTCATCGCCATGCCGGGCGGCATCGCCTGGGTCTCGGCCGGCATCATCGCCATAGCCATCGCCGGCTATCTCGCCAGCCGCATGATCCCCGCTCAGGAGCCGGCGGACCCGGACCTGCGCATCGACTGGAACATCATCGGCGAGACCGGTCGCCTGATGGCCTACCTGTTCGCGGACCGGAGGCTGAAGCTGGCGGCCATCGGCGTCAGCTGGTTCTGGTTCGTCGGTGCCATCTTCCTCGCGCAGGTACCTTCCTTCGCCAAGGTGCTCATCGGCGCCGACGAACATGTCGTCACCCTGTTCCTGACCCTGTTCTCCATCGGCATCGGTGTGGGTTCCATCCTGGCCGCCCGTATCACCGGCAACCGGGTAAGCACGACGCCCGTTCCCTTCGCGGCCATCGCCATGGCCATCTTCACGGTCGACCTGTTCTTCGCCACCCGGGCGGTACCACCGGCCAACGGCGTACTGACGCTGATGGCCTTCGTCAGCGAACCCTTTGCCTGGCGGATCATGGTCGATCTGGTCGGCATCGCCCTTTCCGGCGGTCTTTTCGTCGTGCCGATGTTTGCGGCTATTCAGGCATGGGCCGAACCGGAGCAGCGGTCGCGCGTGATCGCGGCGGTCAATATCGTCAATGCAGGTTTCATGGTCGCATCGGCGGCACTCACCCTGGTGTTGCAGGCCATCGGTCTCGACATCGCCCAGATCTTCCTCGTGACCGGCATCGCCAACGTCGCCGTCGCGATCTACATCGCCCGGCTGCTGCCCGACGACCTGCTGCGCGGGACCGCACGGACGCTGTTCACCCTCCTCTACCGGCTTGAGGTCAAGGACATCGAGAATCTCGACAGGGCGGGCCCGCGCTCCGTGGTGGTGGTCAACCACCTGAGCTTCCTCGACGCACCGCTCATGTTGTCCCTGCTGCATGAAAAGCCGCTTTTCGCCATCTACAGCGGCATGGCCAAACGCTGGTGGGTCAAGCCATTCCTGACGCTGGTCGAGGCCATGCCCGTCGATCCGGCCAATCCGATGGCAGTCAAGTCCCTGGTCGCAAAGGTAAGGGAAGGTCGCCGACTGATCATCTTCCCCGAAGGGCGCATAACCGTCACCGGCGCACTCATGAAGGTCTATGACGGACCCGCGCTCATTGCCGACAAGGCCGATGCGAGTATCGTCGCGGTGCGCATCGAAGGTTCCGAACAGACGCCGTTCTCGCGGCTCACCCCGAGCCAGATCCGCCGTCGATGGTTCCCGAAGATCAGGGTCACCTTCATGGAGCCGCGCAAGCTCGAACTCGACGACGATCTGACTCCGCGCGAACGGCGGGCCGCTTCCGGCAATGCGCTCTACGACATCATGACCGAGCTTGCGGTTCGCACGGCCAACTTCGACACCACCATCTTCGATGCGGTGCTGACAGCCGGCGAACGGCACGGCATGGGAACCATTATCGCCGAAGACGTACTGGACAGCAGTATTTCCTATCGCAAGCTGATAGCAGGTTCGCTCGTCCTCGGCCGCAAGCTGGAAGCGCATACCGTCGAGCGTGAACACGTGGGCGTGATGCTGCCCAATGCCGTTGCGGCCATCGTCGCCTTTATGGCGCTGCAGGCAACGGCACGAGTGCCGGCGATGATCAACTTCACGGCGGGTGCGGCCAACATCAGCGCCGGCTGCGGTGCGGCCCGGGTCAAGCTGATCGTTTCATCCCGAGCCTTCGTCGAGCAGGCCAGGCTGCAGGGTCTGGTGAATACGCTCGAAAGGGACTTCCGCTTCCTCTGGCTTGAGGACGTGCGCCTTTCGATCGGATTGGGCGATCGGCTCTCCGGCCTCCTGGGCGCCATGCGTCCGCGTTCCATCAAGCGCCGGGGCCTGGCCGGGGATGCCGCCACCATTCTCTTCACATCGGGCTCTGAAGGAACGCCGAAGGGCGTGGTCCTGTCGCATCGCAACCTGCTGTCGAACTGCGCACAGGTCATCTCGCGCATCGACGTGAACATGCAGGACAAGGTCTTCAACATCCTGCCGACCTTCCACAGCTTTGGCCTTCTGGGTGGAGTGCTGATGCCGGTGATGAACGGCGTACCGGTTTTCATGTACCCATCGCCGCTGCACTACCGGATCGTCCCGGAAGCCGTTTACGCGACCAATTCGACCATCATGTTCGCCACCGACACCTTCCTCGCCGGTTATGCCCGCAAGGCCCATCCCTACGATTTCCGCAGCCTGCGCTACGTCTTTGCGGGAGCCGAGGCGGTCAAGGACGAGACCCGGCGGCTCTGGATGGAAAAGTTCGGCCATCGCATACTCGAAGGCTACGGCCTTACGGAGACGTCGCCGGTACTGGCCCTGAATACGCCGATGTTCAATCGCAGCGGTACGGTGGGCCGCCTCCTCCCCCTGATCGACCACCGCCTCGAACCGGTTCCCGGCATCGACGAGGGCGGCAAGCTCGTCGTCCATGGCCCCAATGTCATGAAGGGCTACCTGCTGGCCGACGATCCGGGCGTATTGAAGCCGCTCGAGGATGGATGGTTCGATACCGGCGACATTGTTGACATCAGCCGGGATGGTTTCGTCACCATCAAGGGGAGGGCAAAACGTTTTGCAAAGATCGCGGGCGAGATGATCTCGCTGTCGGCAGTGGAAGCCATGGTGGGCGAGGTCTGGCCGGACGAACATCACGCCGTCGTTGCCCTGCCCGACGCCCGCAAGGGAGAACGGCTGGTGCTGCTGACCACCAAGGAGAATGCCGATCGCCGCACCATTCAGGAGCACGGCCGGGCGACGGGTCGCACCGAGCTCAGCGTTCCGGCCGATATCATCACCCTTGAGAAGATCCCGCTTCTGGGTTCGGGCAAGACCGACTTCACAGCCTGCCGCAAGCTTGCCGAAGAGCGGCTCGGACAGGCGGTTGCCTGAAGTCAGGCTTGCCAGCAAGGAGATGAGGCTCTAGTCGGGAATTTCTCATGCAAGTCGGGGAGGATAATCATGGGTCTTGTCATCGGCGAGCCGAAATGCGTGGTACCGCAAGGCGACTGGTGTGGCGAAGCCGCAACGTGGTGTGATGAAGAAGGCACGGTCTACTGGACCGATATCAACCGCTTCCTCATTCATTGCCATGACATCCGTACCGGCCTGACCCGGTCCTGGCTGTTCGAGGAACCGGTAGTCGCCCTGTCTCTCACCACCGAAAGGGGCCGCTGGCTCGTGGCTCTGGGCTCCCGGCTGATCGACTGGTGGCCTGCCACCGACGAACGCCGCGACCATGGCTTCGCCCTCGACGATTATCCCGCCGCCCGCTTCAACGATGGGCGCAGCGATCCGTTCGGCACGTTCTGGATCGGCTCGATGGGCAACAACGTCGCGTCGGATGGCGAAGACCTGGACCTGGTCGACGGTCTCGGCCGGCTGTTCTCGATCCGCTCCGGCAACAGTCCCCGACAGTGGCGCGATGGCATCGGCATCACCAATACGCTGTGCTGGAGTGCCGATGGCCGGCGCTTCTACTGCGGGGACACCCTGCGCAACGAAATCCGCGCATACGATGTCGACCCGCAGACAGGAGCCATTGCCAACGAGCATTCGCATTTCTCCGGTTTCGACCGCGGCCTGCCGGATGGATCGGCCATCGATGCGGACGGCTATCTGTGGAACTGCCGCTACGGTGGCGGCTGCATCGTCCGCGTCGCTCCCGATGGCAGTGTCGATCAGGTCATCGACATACCCGTCCTCAACATCACCACCTGCACATTCGGCGGGCAAGACCTCTCCACGCTCTTCATCACCACCGCCAGCGCTCGCCGGGCACCCGGAGACCGCCTGGCGGGAAGCCTCTTCGCCATCGAGACCAACATTCGCGGCTGTGGAGAAAACCGCTTCAGCGTCTAACCGGCATCGACACCTGTTGCAGCAACCATTGCGCCAGCCCTTTCGCGCCGTCCTCGATCATGTCGGCCGCATGGGCATAATCGGCGCGACTGCCGCCCCATGGATCGGGAACATCCTCACCCGGCCAGCGTGGAGAATGTTCCATGAAGTGTCCAACAAGCATCGTCACGCCGGCAGGTCGGCGACGCTCAAGCAGATCCATGTGACGGCGGGTCATGCCGAGCATGACGTCGAAGATGGCAAAATCCTCGTCGCGCACCTGCCGGGCGGAATGATCGGGGACCCGATAACCGCGCCGTCGCGCCTCCTCCACCGAATAGCGGCTGGCAGGGTTGCCAGTCTCTTCCGCACTGGTTCCGGCACTCGCAACGTGCAGGTCGAGCCCACGGGCACGAACCATGTCCCGCAACATCCATTCCCCCATGGTCGAACGGCAGATATTGCCCGTGCAGACAACGAGAATTGCATGCTGATCCGACGCCATCGCCTTCCGCTTCCCGTTCACTTCATCCATGCGGCGACAGGGTGCAGGGGGCTTTTCGCGTGTCAAGCCCGTCACAAGGGCTTTTCACGATTACGTGCAGCCGATACCGTGAACGGGTGCAGGGGGAGGAGATGGACATGCGCGAAATCACCAGTGGATTGAGATTTCCCGAAGGCCCGGTGGCCATGCCCGATGGCAGCGTCGCCCTGGTCGAGATCGAACGACGGACAATCACCCGTGTCGGCAGGAATGGCGACACGTCGGTGATCGCCGAAACCGGCGGCGGGCCCAACGGGCTTGCGGTCGGTGCGGACGGTGCCTTCTACGTCACGAACAACGGCGGCTTCGAATTCCACAAGGATGAATCGGGAATACGACCGACCGTGGAAGCGATCGACTACTCCGGCGGCAGGCTTGAGCGCGTCGACGGCAAGACCGGTAGCGTTCGCGCACTGTACTCGGACATTGGCAATGGCCACAGTCTCAGAGGCCCCAACGATCTGGTGGTCGACCGGCAAGGAGGTATCTGGTTCACCGATCTGGGCAAGCGTCGCGCACGCAGCCTCGACTACGGCGCGATTTACTACGCCGCCGCGGACGGGTCCTCGATCACCGAAGTGATTCAGCCCTTCATCAGCGCCAACGGCATCGGCCTGTCGCCTGACGAAAAGGTGCTGTATGTGGCCGAGACGGAGGGCGGGCGCTTGTGGGCCTTCGACCTTGCCGGCCCCGGCAAGGTGAACAAGCACGCATGGCCGAGCCCGCATGGCGGACGACTGGTGTACACGGCCGGCCAATCCTACGAACGCTATGACAGCCTCGCGGTCGAGGCTTCCGGGAACATCTGCGTTGCGACGCTCATGAACGGCGGGATCAGCGTCATCTCGCCGGCCGGCGATCTGGTCGAGTTCGTCCCCATGCCTGACCATTACACCACCAACATCTGTTTTGGCGGTGCAGACATGCGCACGGCCTACATCACCCTGTCACAAAGTGGCAGGCTGGTTGCCATGGACTGGCGGCGACCGGGCCTCAAACTCAATTTCTCGGGTCTATGAACGACCCATGTCTTCATTGGGGCGGCTTCTCGCCGTCTACAGCCGAAGCGAGCTCGGGTATTCGGACATGGGCGTGAACAGGAAGCGGGTCGGGCATCTGCTGGAGCTTGTCCAGCGCTGAATTGTCGGCAACACGACCTCGGGGGAGAGAAACTTGCAGTTCGAGTTCATCGTCATCGGAGCGGGAATGGCAGGGGCTTCCGTCGCAGCGGAGCTCGCACGCAGCGGCAAGGTCGCGATCATCGAGCGCGAGAGTCGGCCGGGCTATCACACCACCGGCCGTTCGGCGGCCGTCTATCTCAAGTCCTACGGCAACGCCGTCATCAAGGCGATGACCAGCGCCAGCGAGGATTTCTACCACAACCCGCCGGAGGGTTTCAGCGAGGTGCCGCTGCTGCATCCGCGCGGGATGATCATGATCGCAAGGCAGGACCAGCTTTACCGGATCGATGAGGAACTCGAACTCGTCCGCCCCTTCGTCAGCGATGCCCGCGCCCTCACATCGGCGGAAATCCTCACGTCTGTACCTCAGCTCAAGGAGGATTATGTCACCGGCGGTTTCATCGACCCCCAGGCCGAGGACATGGATGTCGATGCCATCCTGCAGGGTTATCTGCGGCGGTTCCGCAAGCTGGGCGGTATGCTCTTCACCGACAGCGAAGTGCTTGCCATGAGCGCGGATGACGGCGGCTGGACCGTGGAAACCAGGACGGGTCGGATGCGGGCTCCCGTCGTCATCAACGCCGCCGGCGCCTGGGCCGATCCGGTGGCCGAAATGGCTGGATTGGGAGCACTCGGGATCACCCCCAAGCGACGCACGGCCTTCATCATCGATCCGCCACAGGGTGCGGACTGCAGCCGCTGGCCCGCCATCGCCGATATCGACGAGCAGTTCTACTTCCGCCCGGAGTCCGGCGGTCTGTTCTGTTCGCCGGCCGACGAGACGCCGTCGGAACCATGCGATGCGCAACCCGAGGAACTCGACATCGCCATTGCCGCCGACCGGATCATGAAAGCCCTTGATGTCGATATTCGCCATATCCGCAGAAGCTGGGCCGGGCTGCGCAGCTTTGCGAGCGACAAGAGCCCGGTCGTCGGCTTCGATCCCCGCGCCAGAGGCTTCTTCTGGCTCGCCGGCCAGGGCGGCTACGGCATCCAGACAGCACCGGCCATGGCGATCGTCGCCGCAGCATTGGCCTCGGGCGGCAACTCATCCCTGGTGAGCGGGGCCGTCGTCGAGGCCATGCGGCCCGAGCGCTTCATCGACTGAGGCTGCACTTCAAGAAATTCGACAGGCTGCGATCATCAATGGTCAGCCAGTGGTTGATAGACCAGGTGACATGGCCGCGACAAAAAGGCAAGCTCGGGGCGGGATGGGCACGACCGGTCAAGGTGACGGGGCGGCATGCCGAAACATTTCGCTTCTTTCCTTCGCAATTCAGCATCCTGGATGATCCTGTTCGCTTCTTTTTATATGGTAATTGCGCGAACAAATCGTAGGCGAACTTATTTTTTCTGAATTCGCTACAGAAAGCTGTCTTTTTTCCCTTTTCGCGCATGAACATTCGCTCGTCAGATGCATTTTGGGAAATAAAATAGTTCCAGCATTGAACAATCGACAACGATACTGAAGATTCCTCAAAAAAATTCATGCAACCCGCTCAATCCGGAGTACCGATCGGTCACAGTTTCGCATATTTTATATATGTTCTGGCAAAATTATGAGTTGCAAGTCTAATATCATACGTTGAATATGTTGGCATTGGATGATTGTCGAAATTCAATTTATGTTCAGGAATAGTTTCACCTTGCGGATCTTGTCCTACAAGGTGATATGAACTCATTAAATTAAATCTGAGGTTGATATTGCCATTTTGCGGTGTGATCTGGGTCGAGTGCAGGAGCGCATGAAAACGTGACGAGGCAAAACAACAGTCCTGTTGCGGGAATCGACAAAATGCACGACCGCCCCGTCATCGTGGCGCTGGGAGCGATCTCCGTCTTCGTCTCGATCGGTTTCGGGATCCTGTCTCCCGCCGTCCCGACCATGATGGCCGACCTTTCCTTGTCCCAGACGACCATTTCATTCCTGTATACGGGTGCGCTCACCCTCATCGCGCTGACCAGCCTTGTCACCGGTGCGCTGGTCGACAGGTTCGGTGTCCGACCGCTGATCAATGCCGGCCTCGGCATCTTCATCGTCAGCGGCATCCTCGCGGCATTGGCCGGCAATGCATATCTGCTGCTTTTCGGCAGGGCCATGCAGGCAGCCGGAAGTGCGGCCGGCCTTACGGCCGCACGGGTCGCGATCCGCATCATGTTCGATCGCCGCCGCTCCATGCGCATTCTCTCCTTCTACGCCTTCTGGATGATCGCCAGCGGCATTGTGGCCCCCGTGATGGGCGGATGGATCACTGAATTGTACAGCTGGCGCCTGATATTCGTGATCGAGGCCCTGCTCGCCTTGCCCTGCCTGATCATCCTCAACCGCCGGCACTTCCTGCCTTCCCGCGCGACGGCGTGGGTCATGCCCGACAACGACGCATGCCGCGTGCCCCTGAAGCAGCAGTTCAGCGTCCTGTTGATGCCGGCATTCGCGCTGGTGGTCATCCTTCATACGGCAAGTTCGACCCTGATCCTGGCAGAGGCGATCTGGACCCCGCAGTGGGCAAGCAACGTTCATCACCTGTCGCCGAGTGAAATCGGCATGTGGCGGGTGGTTCTTTCCACCTCGATGGCCATCGGCTGCATCATTCCGGCACGCTTTCCCATGCCCGGTCGTGACAGCCTGCTGGCGCTTCTGGCCATCGCCCTTTCGGTCGTCGCAGTCCCCGTCTTTCTCACCTCGGTGGAGCTTTTCAACCATCCGGCCGCCCTGTTCTTCCCGGCCGGCATCTTTGCCATGTCATGCGGCATCATCCTTGCCATCGCACCGAACTGGTGCATGTGGCTCGTGCCGGGGATGTCCGGCACGAGCGTCGGCGTGATGACTTGCACCGTCGGCCTGGTGTCGGCGGCGGCCATCCAGACCCTTGCAGTCATCATGGGTAACGATCCGATCCCGTTGCTCATGACGGCGGTGATCGTCTGCGCCGCGGTGGAACTTGCCGTGGGGGTTGCGCTGGTTCTTTCCGGGATGACATCATCGGACACCGCTGCCTCAGGCATTCCATCTGTCGCCGGAGACGGCAAATCGCGCCATGGAGTTGATTGTGGCGAACCACGACAACCCCTGTCATCAACGAAACGTGGCACCCGGGGGATTGCATCATGTCCATAATATTCAAAGAGAAGAAGCTCTTCCATGCCCCGCCCGACCTGCCCGACGACATACGTCGCCTCGGATGGCAGGATGTCCTGACACCCCTGATGAAATTCTCGCACGACCACCATCTGCTGTGGTGCGTCCCATGGCTCGCCAGGAAATTATCAGGGGATGCCCAAAGGGAGTGGATCGGCACGCACCGGCAACATGTGGCACTCCATATGCCCGCCCTGTTCAGCGCGTCGTTCAACGAGGTTCACCTGCGTCGCGGACACACCAAGCGGCTTGGCGAATTTTCCCTCGATCCGTACGATCGACCCATTATCCTCTACGAATATCGCCCGTGCCTGAACGAGGACCAGAGCTACTTCATCGCGACGATCAACCACCTCAGGTATCAGGGGACGGAACGCGAGTCGGAGCTGCCGTCGTTTTCCCCGCCGGCCGTCGATTTCACCGTCGACATGATGAAGAACCTGAAGATATTCCAATGGTCGTTCAGCCAGGACACGGGGATACTGGAAATCTCGGAAGACCAGGTCGCATTCCTCGGGCTTCCCGACGACCCGGACATCTTCAGCAATCCCCTTGTCCACATGGAGACCATCTTTGCCGAAGACCGCCAGGCCATCCAGCGAGCCAGCCATGCCGCAATGGATGAGGGCACGAAATATGACGTGACCTACAGGGTGTGGACGGGTCAGGGAGACCTTGCCCTCACGAGGACCATCTGCCACCAGATCGACTTCCCGAGGACGCATCGGGCCAAGCTGCATGGCTCCACCATCGTCATGCCGAAAATCGCCAAGGAGATCGAACGCAGCTTCATCGATCCCCTCACCGGCCTTCTCAATCGCCACATCTTCGACCGCGACCTCGATGCATGCCAGGCACAGCTACAGGCGCACGCATCGTTCGAGTACACCCTCGGCATCATCGATGTCGACAATTTCAAGAAAGTCAACGACCACCTCGGGCACGCCGTGGGAGATCGCTATCTGCAGGCCCTAGGCAAGCTGATCACCAGCATGACATCGGATGACATCAAGGGCTACCGCCTGGGAGGCGATGAATTCTGCCTGATCTTTTCGGGTTTCGAACTCAACACATCACGACTGCAACGGATGGCGCGCGAACTCCAGACAGGCGCGGAGGCCATGTTCCGCAATCTGTTTGCCAATGTTTTCGGGAATACCCGGATGGGTATTTCCATCGGCCTGGCCCAGGGCTCGCGTACCGATCCGACGGCGATTTCCTGCTACGAGCGAGCCGACAAGAATCTCTATACCAACAAGCGCCACCGCAAGTTGGTGCGAAAGAGCCCGGGAGTGGCTCGATCGGCCATTCCGGCACTGGTCGACCTGCAACCTCATCAATTATAAATCTCCCGACGAAGATCTTCCGATGCAGTCCGGCACAAGGATATTGAGAGCGGTCATCATCAAAGGCGAGGCATTTCAAAGAGTACGTGACAGTATAATTTAAAAATTGCACAGTATCATGCGTAAGGACAACGTCCGGTCAAAATGCCGACATGGAGGCTTCCATGAATAACGGAATTTCTTTGTCCAATACAATGCTCATGGCAATACTGGCATCCGTCACAGCAGCATTGCCCGCCTTTGCCGAAACGTTCCCCCTGCCACGATCGACTGCGGTTTTCGGGCAGGACCCTGTGGAGTTCGTCGCTCCCACGGATATTCTCCACATCGGCAGCCTGCCGGAATACCGCGAACCCGCATGGGTTACCGAGCGATACGTGAAGACCGGACTTCTTCCCCCCGTATCGGAGCGCCTGCCGAAGGAACCGCTGATCTACAACAGCCGCAACATGTATGATGGTATCGGTGTCTATGGCGGCACGCTGCGCCACGTGACGGGCGGGCGTCCTCAGGGCTGGAACAAGCCGGCCGGACAGCATCTGGGGTTTGGCGGCACCGAAATGAACTTCTGGGAGTGCCTGACCGCAACCGGACCGCTCTACCAGGTCAAGGGGGAAAACCTCGAACCCCTGCCCAATCTCGCCAGGAGCTGGCAGTGGTCCGATGACGGCCATGAACTGACGATGCAACTGATCGAGGGAATCAAATGGTCCGATGGCGATCCTTTCGACAGCGAGGACGTGCTCTTCCTCTGGGAGGATCATATCCTCGACCCCAATATCGCCAGCGAGATTTCCGGCACCACCGATCCCAAGACGTTCGGAATCGATACGAAGCTCGAAGCGACGGGTGCCTACGAGATAAAATGGACATTCAGGGAAACCCGCCCGACACGCGTCCTGTTCGCGATGGCCTACCCGACATTCTGCCCCGGGCCGAGCCATGTGATGAAGTCGAAACATCCCCGGTACAACAAGGACATGACCTATGAAAGTTATCAAGGGGCCTTTCCTGTCGACATGATGAACTTTCCCGTTCTGGGAAGTCACGTTGCGGTCGATTATACCCCGGATGAATTTCTGATCGCCCGGAGGAACCCGTATTACTGGAAAGTCGACGAAACGGGACAACAGCTACCGTATATGGACGAAGTCCACTATCGGTTCTCGACATGGACCGACCGTACCGAAAGGGCGGTCAACGGCACGGCCGATTGGTCCAATCTTGAGAACCTTCCCCTGTTCGCCGAAGCGATAGAGCAAAGCACGCGGCCGGATTCACCCGCACGGATCAATTTCGGACCACGGACCATCGGCTATTTCATTGGTTTCAACTATGCCGGAAACGACTGGGGTCATCCCGACCGGCGGGCCAGGGCCATACGCAAGCTCAATCGAATTCTCGAATTCCGGCTGGCCGTCACCCATGCGATCGATAGAGAGAGGCTGAACAAGGCAATCAGCTTCGCGAATCTCGCGGCCATCTATCCCGGCGGCATATATGTCGATTCGATCTTCGGGGACGCGGATTCGACCGTCTACTATCCCTACTCACCCGAACTGGCGAAGGAGAATTTCGCCAAGGCGGGGCTCTTTGACACGGACGGTGATGGATATCTCAACTATCCCGCCGAATTCGACATTCCGGGAAATGTCGAGATCAATGTCACCTGCAACACACCGCGCGCCATGGAACCGGTACTGGCCGGGCTCGTCATCGGCATGCTCGACGAAGTCGGCCTGAAACTCCATGATGCCTGCGTCGATGGACCGGCTGGCGAACTGGAATTCGCCGGCAAGTTCGAGTGGTCCATCTATCGCGGCGAACGCGATTTCATCACCTTCATCCAGGATACGCGGCGCCTGGCGCCCATCGGCCCACGCACTCACCTGTGGCATCAGGCAGGCTCCGATGGTACGCTCGATCTCCTGCCCTTCGAAAATGACCTTGTCAGCATCATCCGGCAATTCTACGAAATCGATACGTTTGCCGAGGCCACCAGACTGGCCAGTCTCTATCAGAAGATCTTCACCGAAAATGTGTATCAGGTGGGGCTCACCGTCTATCCGGGCGGTCTCATCGTCAACAAGCGACTGCGAAACATCCAGCCAGGAACGCCGGTCTACGCCTTTCAATGGGCGGAAAAGGCAGCACTCCGCGAAAGGCTCTTTGTTCCCGCCGAGCAGCAGGTCAAGGAGTACGAACGATTTCCCGGAATGCTTCCCGGATCGATTGGCATGTCGGCCGGACGCAAGTGAACGTCATGATATACCCTTGTTATAGTGCCTCGCATCGGGCACAAGACGACGCTGCGTCATGGTCGGAGTGCGGATATCGTCACTCCCTTCCGGTTGCCCTGCGCGACCCGTCGGGCTCGTCGACAATACGCGGTCGCTCCAGCCCAATTCACACAATACCCTAGATGATGAACAGTCCGAACGACGATTTCTGGCCATTCTTCAGGAATGCGGAATTCAGCGAAGAATTTGCCGTAAAATTTCTCAGGATTGCAAGAACCCGTCCCGAATCGGCCATCATTTTCAAGAGCAGCGTGATCACCGTCATTGCTGCGATCATGGTTTTTATCGTTTGCCTGATACTGCTTTCCGGAACCTATCAAGCCTATCAAAATTCGAAAGAAATACATGACGTATTTTATGAAGAAAACATGGCCCTCAACAATCTGGGGAAAACAGTCGGATTCTTCATCACGACGAATGACAGCAGAAACTTTTCTCAGCATGACATCGAATCGATCTTCCGCGATCTGAAGATCGACTACGAGAAATTTCTCGAAGTTCATGCCCGTTTCGTCAGCCTTCCCGATAGTCTCGGAGTATTCGAATACCTTTCCGAATATACATCGCCGTGGCAGGACATACGACGCGAGAAGGCCGCCATCGTCGATGAAATCGGGATAATCATCGAAAGCGTCAGAAAATTCATCGAACTTGGCGACGGAGAATTTCAAAGAAGTTTTCACGGCGATGCACTCACCATATATTTTTTATTTGTAAGCTCAAAGCTTCAAGAATATACTCAAGAAATTATTTATTATCATAAGAATTTTTTTCGAACGATATTTCATATGAATATTGTATTTATCGGATTGTCTTTGTTGATAATATTAATTACGATTTACTATGTCATGAGACCTATTCGAATGAAGATTCTAAAATACCACGAAATTGCATTCAACGAGAGCATTCTTCTCGCCCAGAAAGCAATGATAGACGGATTGACCAAACTGGGAAACCGTGACTGTCTGCTCGCCATCCTCGCCCATACGTTCAACAACAATGGCCCGAACAGGGTCGGCTGGGCCGTTCTCGCCGACCTCGATTACTTCAAGCCGATCAACGATAATTTTGGCCACCGGGCTGGAGACGAGGCGCTTCGCGTCACCAGCAGGCGTTTGTCGGAATTCGCGGAAATTGGCGGCATCGCCTTCCGCATCGGGGGCGATGAGTTCATGATCGTGTTTCCCGAAAGCGTCACGCGAAAGCAACTGGACGAGACAATTGCATCGATCCTCAAACAGTTCGAGGAGCCCATCCATTGGTCGGACAGTTTCTTTGAAGTCAACCTGAGCATGGGCGTTGTGAGAGTCACATCGGAATATGACAGTTTCGATACCGTATTCGCGGCGGCCGATCGTGCGCTCCGGGACGCGAAAAGGCACACGGGATTGCGGTGGCAGCATTTTTCGGAAACTTCGGACCTGACAGCCATCGGCATCGACCAGGAGGAACGGCAACTGACCCGGCTGCTCGATAGCGGCCATCTGCGCGCCTACTACCAGCCCATCGTCAATCTGCGCACTGGCCAGATCGTCATGTTCGAATCGCTGGTGAGGATCACCACGGGACGTGGCGATCCGCTATTGCCCGAACGCTGGCTCGAAGAGGCGATGCGACTCGGCTTCAGCGCGCGAATCACCTGGGAGATGCTCAACCAGGTGCAAAAGGACCATCTGCGTCTGGAGAATCTCCTGGGTCGCAAGATCGACATCACTATCAATATCGAAGAGTCGATGTTCTTCGATTCGCGACTGCATGAAAGAATTGGCCTTATCAATGCGGATCCGAACAACAACTGGCTGATCCTTGAAGTTCCGGAGAATGTCGCCCTTGATCGTTCAGCATCAGGTGTCGCCCTTCGCCTGGCCGAACTTCGCCGCACCAATACCCGCATCTTCCTCGACGATTTCGGGGCTGGCCTTGCCTACCTCTCGCACCTGAAGGGAAATCAGTTCGATGCCATCAAGATCGACAAGTCGATGGTCGACAAGATATCAGAAAGCAATGAGAATATCGCAATCGTACGTCATCTGATCAGCATGGCGAGAGAGCTGGAAATGGATACCATATGCGAAGGCATCGAACGGTCAAGGGACCTCAACTGCCTGCTCAACATGGGATGCGATTTCGGACAGGGATTCTACTTCGGCGAGGCGATGGATATCGAATACTGGAGTTCAGCATTCAGCAACTATCCACAAGACCTGAGCGTCGCCCGCAGATAATATCAATGCCACGAAAATTGCCATTCGCCCATATCCTGTCACCGGTCACTTTCAGGAGGCGGTGACGGTCTCCAGAATCACGGGTGCGGGCGGGAGCAAGCCCTCCTTGACCCGAGTTTGCGGTGAATGGGCATGTTTGGTGTGATTTTTCGGCGATCTTCGGTAACCGGTGCAAAAGTCCGGGCGGACTGGATTTTTGAGGCTTGATCTGCGCGCATGGAATAAGAATATGTTCTCGATTCCCAAGAGCGATGGGACGTGATTCAAGTTTGTTATGTCCAAGCCCAATGCCACCAACCTCGCCACACTCGGCCTTGATGATCTCCGCGATTTGGTTGCGGCGCTGCTGGAGCGCGTCGCTTTGCTGGAGGCGGAGAATGCAGCATTGCGGGATGAGATTGCCCGGCTCAAGGGGCTGAAAGGGCGGCCGAAGATCAAACCGTCGGGGATGGCAGCGAAGGCCGGAACATCGACGGCCACAGGCAAGCGAGGCGGCAAGGGCAAGCGGGGTGGTTCGTCGAAGGCCAGCCGGCGGGTTCCTGTGGTGAGCGAGGAGCAGAAGCTCGGGGTTGAGGCGCCGCCCGGCTCGCGGTTCAAGGGGTATGAGGATTTTGTCGTGCAGGATCTGCGGCTGGAGAGCCGGGTGATCCGCTATCGCCGGGAGCGCTGGATGACGCCGGACGGGCGAACGGTGACAGCGCCGTTGCCCCAGGGCTTGTGCGGGCATTTCGGGCCTGAACTGGTGCGGTTCATCATTCTGCAGCACGTCCAGGGCCAGGTCACGACGGAACGCTTGACGGCGATGCTGAACGAGATCGGCATCGTCATTTCCAAGTGCCAGGTCATCCGGCTGTTGAACAATGATCCAGGCGATTTGCATGACGAGGCCACGGAGCTGTTCCGCGCCGGTCTCGAGAGCGCGAAATGGATCACCGTCGATGACACCGGCGCCCGGCATGGCGCCAAAAACGGCTTCACCACCCAGATCGGCGATGACCGCTTCACCCACTTCGCGACGACGTTTTCCAAGAGCCGGGTGAATTTTCTCGAACTGCTGCGCGCCGGTCATGGCGGTTATGTCCTCAATGACGACGCCTTCAGCTACATGCGCAAACATGCGCTGGCGGGCTCCGTGATCGCCCGGCTGGAGGCGCATGACACCAGGACATTCGCCGATCGCGGCGCCTTCTCGGCCCATCTGGGCGAACTCGGTATCGATCAACTCGATGTTCACCCCGACCCGGTCAAAATCGCCACCGAGGCCGCACTGTGGGGCAGCATCCACCACCACGGTCTGCTGAACGATACCGTCATCGTCTCCGATGGCGCCGGACAGTTCCGCGTCGGCCAACATGCACTCTGTTGGGTTCATGCCGAGCGCCTGATCCACAAGCTCGTCGGCTTCAATGAAAGCCAAAGACGTGCCATCGATCTCCTCCGCCAGCTCGTCTGGTGGTTCTACGCCGATCTCAAGGCTTACAAACAAGCCCCGCAAAGGTCGCGAGCTGCCCAGCTCCGTGCCCGCTTCGACCGCATCTTCAAGCGCAAGACCGGTTTCGCCACCCTCGATCGCCTGCTCGCACGCCTGCATGCCCGCAAACCGGAACTCCTCCTGGTCCTCGACCGACCCGAAATCCCCCTGCACACCAACGGCTCGGAAAACGACATCCGCTGCCACGTCACCAAACGCAAGATCTCCGGCGGCACCTGGTCCGATGCCGGCCGTCAGGCACGCGATACCCTGCTCGGCTGCATGAAAACCTGCCAGAAACTCGACGTCTCCTTCTTCCAGCTCCTCGGCCACCGACTCGCCGTACCATACACGACAGAAATCCCACCACTCGCCCAGCTCGTCACCGCCGCCAAGGTCTGATCGCCCGGACTTTTGCACCGGTTACGATCTTCGTCAGCAAGCTGTTGAAAATGTTGAATTTGGTTTTCGTCGGTGGTGGATTTTCGTCGAAAAACATGTGGGCACACGAATTGACGTTTTCTGGCTTTTCGGGACGTTCAAGCATGCTATTGTCGTGGGCATGTACTTGCGAACGACCAGGCGGCGGAACAAGGATGGCAGCGAGGTGCGCTACTTCGCACTCGCCGAGAACAGCCGCCATCCTGAAAAAGGCCATGTCGAGGCCCGGGTGGTGCATAGCTTCGGCCGGGCCGACAAGCTGGACCGGGCGGTGCTCAAGCGGCTGGTGGCCAGCATCCGCCGGGTTCTGGTGGAGGAGAGCGGCGGGCCGGCGGTCGAGGGCCGCAGCGCTGACGGGATCGAGATCGAGGCGGTTTTCGAGCTCGGTGTTGTCCATGTGGTCAAGGCGCTGTGGGAGCAGTTGGGCATTGGTGCGGCGATCACCTCCAGGATCGCCACCCAAAAACTGAAAGCGCCGCATCTGGCGGCGTTGCTGGCGATGGTTGTACAGCGTCTGGCACGGCCGGGTTCGAAGCTCGCCTGTCATGAGGATTTTCTGGAGCGGGTATGGCTGCCGGAGGCCAAGGATCTCGCCTTGGGGCAGCTTTACCGGGCCCTCGACCTTCTTGCCGAGCATGGCGACGCCATCGAACGCGAGGTGTTCTGGAACAGTGTCGATCTGTTCAAGCTGGATGTGGATCTGGTCTTTTATGATGCCACCACCGCCTGGTTCGAGACCGATGAGGAGGATGTTGCCCGTCACGAGTGGCGCGGGCTGCAGTTCGAGCCGCTTCGAAAGCGTGGTCATTCCAAGGAGGGCCGGGACAATGACCCGCAGATTGTGATTGCTCTTGCCGTCACCCGCGAAGGCGTGCCGGTCCGCTCGTGGATATTCCCGGGCAATACGCCTGATGTCACCACCGTGCAGAAGGTCAAGGACGATCTGCGCGAGATGCGCCTGGGGCGGACGCTGTTCGTCGGCGATGCCGGGATGTACTCCAAAGCCAATCTCGAAGAGCTTTCCAAGGGTGCTGGCAAATACATTCTCGCCACGCCCATCCGCCGGGTGAAGGAAGTCAAGGACGAGGTTCTTTCCCATCCAGGCCGCTATGCCGAAATCGCGCCGAATTTGCGCGCCAAGGAGGTCATCGCCGGAGATGGCGAAAGGCGGCGGCGCTATATCCTTTGTCTGAACGAGGAAGAAGCCAACCGGCAGAAATGGCATCGTGCCGAAATTCTGGAGACGCTGAAGGCCGAACTGGCGGCGCTCAAAAAGGACCATCCCAAGCGGGCCTGCCAGCTGCTGGCTTCCAAACGCCATGGCCCCTGGCTCAGCCAGGACGAAGCAGGCCGCCCCTGTCTCGATCAGGCGAAAATCAAGCGCGCCGAGCATCTCGACGGCAAGTTCGTGCTCACCACCAATGACGACACGCTCTCGGTCGCCGATATCGCGCTCGGCTACAAGGGCATGTGGATCATGGAGAGCTGCTTTCGCCGGATGAAGACCACCGGTCTCGAAGTCCGCCCGATGTTCCACTGGATGCCGCACCGCATCACAGCCCACGTCAAACTCTGCGTCCTCGCACTGATGATCCAGCGCGCCGCCGAAATCGCCACGGACATGACATGGCGACAGATCCAGGTGGCGCTCGAACCCGTCAAGGCCGTCCGCTACACCGCCGAGGGCCAATCCATTGTTCAGGCCAGCAAAATCCGCCCGGAAACTCGCGATATCCTGAAAAAACTCGATATATCAACCCCCAAGACGATCCTCGACGTCAGCTGACCCCACCCGCACCGCCAATTCCTGTAGGCACACGCCGAATCCCACCCTCCTGCAATGCGCTGGAATCACACTGCTTTTTCATCCCGTTTTCCACTCACCGCAAACTCGCGCCTGGCCGAAAAGGAGTGGAGAATGCCGCCACGCGAATGGGCCATGGCCAAGGCCCAGTTCGCCATTCTCTTCGAAGACCGCCTCCGGGCCGCCTGAAAATCATGATCAATTCATCGCCCGTACACGAAATTCCGGACAGGCCCCCGGCACCTTTGGCCAACTCTTCGAGATTGGCTTTGGAGTACATCCCGGCATCGCCGACGAACAGCGTCCGCCCCAGGCGCATCTCGCGCAGATCGTCCTTGACCTTCTGCACGGTGGTGACATCAGGCGTATTGCCCGGGAATATCCACGAGCGGACCGGCACGCCTTCGCGGGTGACGGCAAGAGCAATCACAATCTGCGGGTCATTGTCCCGGCCCTCCTTGGAATGACCACGCTTTCGAAGCGGCTCGAACTGCAGCCCGCGCCACTCGTGACGGGCAACATCCTCCTCATCGGTCTCGAACCAGGCGGTGGTGGCATCATAAAAGACCAGATCCACATCCAGCTTGAACAGATCGACACTGTTCCAGAACACCTCGCGTTCGATGGCGTCGCCATGCTCGGCAAGAAGGTCGAGGGCCCGGTAAAGCTGCCCCAAGGCGAGATCCTTGGCCTCCGGCAGCCATACCCGCTCCAGAAAATCCTCATGACAGGCGAGCTTCGAACCCGGCCGTGCCAGACGCTGTACAACCATCGCCAGCAACGCCGCCAGATGCGGCGCTTTCAGTTTTTGGGTGGCGATCCTGGAGGTGATCGCCGCACCAATGCCCAACTGCTCCCACAGCGCCTTGACCACATGGACAACACCGAGCTCGAAAACCGCCTCGATCTCGATCCCGTCAGCGCTGCGGCCCTCGACCGCCGGCCCGCCGCTCTCCTCCACCAGAACCCGGCGGATGCTGGCCACCAGCCGCTTGAGCACCGCCCGGTCCAGCTTGTCGGCCCGGCCGAAGCTATGCACCACCCGGGCCTCGACATGGCCTTTTTCAGGATGGCGGCTGTTCTCGGCGAGTGCGAAGTAGCGCACCTCGCTGCCATCCTTGTTCCGCCGCCTGGTCGTTCGCAAGTACATGCCCACGACAATAGCATGCTTGAACGTCCCGAAAAGCCAGAAAACGTCAATTCGTGTGCCCACATGTTTTTCGACGAAAATCCACCACCGACGAAAACCAAATTCAACATTTTCAACAGCTTGCTGACGAAAATCACCGAGAAACCACGCCAAACATGCCCATTCACCGCAAACTCGGGCCAGAGAGAGCAGCACCCAAAACTTGGTAGCCGTGGCGCTCCCAGGCCGTGCGGGCGGCTGCCAGCGCCGTGCTTTTGCCTGCGCCCGCAAGTCCGACAACGGCAGAAATCTGCTCAGGGCCGAGAACATGGCGAATGGCCTGTTCCTGTTCGTTGCTCAGCCTCGCCCCGACGCGCTTTTCCAGAATGTCGTTCTGTTCCTTGATTGCAGCAGCGATGGTCCGGGTAGCTACGGCATGTTTATGTGTCGCCGCCATGCTATCGACGGCAGCGCTCAGCGTCTCTTCCGCCGCGCGGAACGATCTTGCCGTGAAACGCGGCTGCGGTTCCTGCTCGACCTCGATCAACTCTTTCGATTGCAGGACGTGATCGATGGCGAGCCGGAGCTTGAGGGGATCATCAATATGTTTGCTGAGCTCCCGCACGATATCGTTGCGGGTGAAGGTGTCCCGCGTGCGGGACAGCACCTCGATGATTCGCTCGGGGCGGCGACGAATGTCGCGGCTGTCATCTGCATCGCTTTCATCTTCGATGAATAGCGGCCGCCTCGGATCGATCGCCGGGAGCGGGCGATCTGAATCGAGTTCGACGTTTTGCAGATCATCACCAAGAGACCGTCCCAGGCTCTGGGTCTCGATGGATCGATGCAGGCGAAGTCGCCGCATCTCATGGCCCAGCGCCCGGCGCTCCTTGAGTTGCGCGGCGATCATCTGTTGCCGTTCGGTGATGTCCTGCTCGGCAAGCGCCTCATGGGCGGCAGCACACTCCTGCAGTCTCTTTTTGTGCTGGCCGGTGACCTTGTTCCAAATCCTGCGCCAACCGGCTCGCGCATCCGTCTGGAAACTTTCGGTCGTCTCGATCCGGCGTGCGGCCTGTGCTGCGCCAAGCTCCCGTCTGGCCCGCCGCTGGCAGTCGACGAGCGCGTCGCGCTTCGCTGCAAACGCGGCCAGCTTGCGTTCATGATCGGCATCGCCGGTTTCGGCCTTGTGCCGCGTCTCGTCGGAGAGCTCGACCTCGAACAGGGCGAGTGCCTCGTCAACACGGGGCAGATCGTCGGCCTCGCCAAGCCGCGCCCGCACGGCCTTGGCTTTCTCGCCGATCCAGCGGGAAATCGAATAGACTTCGCCATGGCGGTCGACGGCGACGAACCCGCGCCGGTCGCCTTTTGCCAGAATGAAGCCCTGTTCCTTCAGGGCGCGCGCGAAGGCCGCTTTCGAGTCGGAGCGTTCCCAGCACCGGCGGAAGAGAGCTTTCAGCTCCTTGGGATCTTGCTTGACCCGCTTGGCCTGCTGCCCCTCGGCATGGTCATAGTTGAGAGGATCGCGCTTAACGCTCTCTTCTAACCCTCGTGGCATGGTCCAGCCATGTTCAAGGAAGAGCTGGCGGGATATGTCGCGAAGCTTCAGCTTGAAGTGCGACAAATTGATGGCCTTCATGAGTTCGGCATCGATTCGCGACCAGACGCAGTGCGCGTGGCGGCGTCCTTCCTTTTCATGAAAGATCACGGCGCGCGGCTGGCCGTCGAGCCCGATTTTCGCTTCGATTTCAGCAATGGCGCGCTCGAATTCCTCGACCGGCACAATTTCGCCCGGCGGCGGGCTCAAGCTCAGCGAGAACAGGAATTGCTGGCATTTCGTGCCGAGACTGATCGCTTCCGCTTCTTTCATCGCGCCGGGGAGATCATCAGCAATGAAGCCGCGCAGCTCATGCAGTTCGATGTGATCGTTGTCGACATCGTTGAGGAGGTGGCGTGCAAGCTGAATCGCCCCGCCGCGCTGTGAGCCCTTGAGGATCATGGCCGGTCGTCGACCGTCCGGCCGAGCGCGTGCAGCAGCGACTTCCGCATGGCCGCGACATAGGCGTAGGCCTCCTCGATCTGCCTGTGCACGCCCTCGTCAAGGGCAAGTGTGCCGGTGTTGGCCTGATAGGCGAGCTGGTTGAGATTGTTCGCGATCCGCGACTGGCCAAGCATCGCGAGCGCCTGCGCCAGTTCGATCTCGCTCGCAACTGGCCGCCGGTCGCGCGGTCTCCGCCGCGCACTCCTGTCACCGAACACGCATCCCCGGACAAACGCGCTGACGGTCATCCCGGCGCTCATCCGTTCCAGCTTTGCAGCCTCCTCGTCGGTCAGCCGCAACGTGATCCGCACCGAACCGCGTCCCCGGCCGAGGCGGTAATTGTGTGCGGCCGTGGCGAACGGGTGAGCGGCGCCAGACAAATATTCTACCGGGCCACTCATAGCGAAGGCCCTCGCGGTACGAAGGTGGAAACAGCCGCAGGATGCCGGTCAGAACCGGTCTGGATGTCTTGGGATGGTGGCTCGTCCGTCGAATCATGTACAAGGGTGTCGAAGTCGATGTTTTCGGACTTGAGGTAGGCTTCCCACTTGGTCAAGGTGTCAAAAAGGGAGTTCGAGGTTGGTCCCCAAACGTCCACCAACAAAATCAAGCACATAGCTGTTATCCGCAAATCCCCAAAATCGCCCGTGTCGCCACCATGTCGCCACGCGGATGGAATTCGGGGGAATGTCGGGACATGAAAAACCCCGCCACCTTTCGATGACGGGGCGTGCTGGAACGGGATGGTTCAGGTCAGCGTTTCGAGCGCCCGATCCTGACCCGCTCGGTTCGGTCTTCATTCACTCGTCTGATGTAGGACCCTTTGGCCCCTCGGAGGAGTTCTTTTCTTGGGACTTTTGCGATTCCGTCGATGAGTCTCTCCGCCACCCCTTCGCGTATTTCTCCATAGCCAAGTCCCTCATCCGGTCCTCCTCGGGATCGCCTCCCAGCCACGAGGGGTGCACTGAGATCAGCCCCTTCGATGCTAGTGAACGCATCGCCTCCACTCGCCCCTCCACTTCCTCCGCTGAGCTTGCTCGAATTATCGTTCCGTCCTCTAGATAATGGGTAGTCATCTTCGAATTTCCTTTGTGGAATAGGTTTTTTCGGTTTCGAAGCCAACCCGCTACTCGCCCGTGCCGACCCACCGATTGTACCAGAATCGGCCCCTTCCATCACGCGTAATATGCACGTTTTTGTGTTGAACGGATACACACTTTTGTGCGAGCCTTGCTCCATGAAGACGCAGGAGTTCATTCGCAGGCTTCGCAAACTGGCCCGCAGGAAGGACGTGGAATTCCTGCTCGATAAATCGGCCGGTGCCGGTTCTCACGGTCGCGTCTGGTTCGACGGCCCCGCGTTTCAACGCTCATCGTCGACAAGCGCGAGCTGAAGAGCGGCACCATGCGAAGCATCTGTGAGCGGCTTGGCGTCGATCCCGACGAGCTGTAGGAGGCTGCCATGCGCTACCCCGCCCATTTCGAGCTCTGCGAGGAAGGCGGTTTCACCGTCACGTTCCGCGATGTTCCGGAAGCCGTCACCGAAGGCGACGACGAGAACGAGGCGCTGGCCAATGCTGCCGATGCACTGGCGACCGCGCTTGAAATCTACGCCGAAGACGGCCGCGACTGGCCCGCCGCCTCGAAGGCCCGGCGCGGCGAGCGCATGACAACGCTGGACGCCGTGACCACCCTGAAACTCGAACTCGCCCGCCTCGTCGCACGAGAGCAGATGCCGGTCGCCGAGCTGGCCCGCCGCATGGACTACAAATCCGAAACCGCGGCGCGGCGACTGCTCAGTCTGCGCCACACGACAAAGGCCGGAGAACTCGAACGGGCATTGTCACTGTTCGGCATGACTGCTGACGTGCAGGTGGTGGCCGCCTGAAATGCAAAATCGCCACCAGTCCGCCTGCAAGCCCCGTAGAGCGCGTTCGCCCCGATTCCGCCTTGCGATAGCACAAACGATGAAATCACGCCACGACAGCCGTTTCCGAGCGATTACGGGCCATGCCATACTTTTCACCGCTCACGCTTGTGTCTGTTCGGAGAGAGCGGGCGGCAAAGTCACTCGCTCGCCCTGACCTTCGCCAGTGCCGCTGCGAGTGCTTCGCTGGGGGCAACGCTGGCCTCGATCCGCTGCCGGTCGCAATACTTGTCCGGCGCGATGGCCTTCATGCGGAAGATTGCGAGAGTGTCGCTATAGGCCACATCGTAGACAGGCTCGCGGCGGTAGCCGGCTTCAAGCGCCTCTTCGCGCGTCTCGAACGGTGGTGCCTCGATCACATTGCCGTCGGGGGCGACCCACACGAATATCGGCTGGCCGTCGTGCGTCCGGATCTTGCGAATTCCCTCGATGGCACGTCGGCGGGTTTCCTCCTCGTAGACTTCGAGGGCGACGGCCTGCGCCTCCTCAAGCGCCTGCGTGAAGCCGGGTACATGCTCTTTCCAGTGATAGACAGTCGAGCGCGGCACATCGGCGATTTGCGCCGCCGCCTGAATGGTATGGCCCCGGATGATCGCATCGAGCACCGCCCTGCGTTCGGCTTCGGCCCGCGCCCGGCTCTTGCGGGTGTTCCTTTTGGGACAATGAGCGGGATGGGCTATCGTGTCAGCTGCGAGAGTCCGGCGGCAGATGCCGTTCGATGTCCATCGCGCCATACAGGACGCGGGCGACAATAAACCGGTCGCCCTGTTCATCCGTGAAACAGATCAGGATGTGCGAGCGTGCCCGCACCCGTTTCCATGGGCCGCGCAACGGTCTCGCCGTCGTCGGATCGCTCGCGGCGGCCCTGGCGGCATCGCGCAGATCACGCATGTAGGCTGCCGCAACGGATCAGCCCCACCGCTCGATCGAATAGCGGCGGATCTCCCGCAGTTCGGCAACGGCCCGGTTCGACCAGACCAGCTTCACCCCGCCTCTTCCATATCCTCGATCATGCGGTCGATATCGAAGGTCTCGTCGATCCCGCTCGCCATGCCTTCCTCGCCGAGCGCCACGAGCCTGTCGATGATCCGGCGCTCGGTTTCAAGCCGGCGCAACCCCTCGCGGCAGGCTTCGGAGATACTTTCGAAATGCCCCTCGGCGACGAGGCGCAAGGCGACTTCTTTTGTCGCTCCAAGAGTGACGGTCGTGTGGCCGGCGCGATTTGCAGTCATAATCCCCTCCTATGCGGACAGCCTGGCCCGCGCGCTCTCGGCGAGAAAGGCGGAACGGCTCATGCCACCGGCTTTCGCGGCCATGTCGATACGGGCGAGAAGTCCCTCATCCATCGTCACCTGGACACGCACCGACCGGCCGGGAACCTCCAGCGGCACGAGTGCCACCATGTCCGGCGGGTCGCACCAGTCGGGAACGGGCGCGCTGATATCGGCGGGTTCGGCAATCGCCTCCATATCCTCGACGTGCAGGGCGATCGCTTCGGCGGCCGCTTCGAGCGCGGCGCTTGCGGTATCACCGCAGGTGACGCAGCCCGGAAACTCCGGGAACACGACGCCGAAGGCGCCGTCATCGCCTCGATGGAGAAAAGCCCGGTAATGGCGAACGGCCATGAGATTGCCCCTTATGTCAGCTTCAGGCCGGATTGACGCTCGATCGACTTGAGCGTTCCCGCCGGCAGATCCTTTTTCGGATGCGGGAGCGTGACCGCGCCGGGCTTCGAGGGATGCCTGAGCTTGTGGTGCGAGCCGCGCACCGTGACGACTTCCCAGCCGTCTTCGCGCAGCAGCTTCAACACCCGGCGACTGTCCATCACACCTCCCGACTATGTGTATTGAATACACATCGCGAGGTATTGGGTCAAGGTTTTGTGTGTATGGAGTGTGTATTGAAGGGCATCACAGCCCGAGGCTCTGCTGGCCATCGCGTGGCGGCTGCGGGCGGGCCGGTTTCGATCCGGCACGGCGGTCAGCCATGGGCAGGCGCGGGCGTTCGCCGGCCAGCAGCTGTTCGACGATGATTGTAGCGCGATCAAGTACGGCATCGCCGCAACTGCGCTTGAAAAAGTACGGCAATAACGTACTATCTTTCCATGCAGATCGAGTTCGACTCCGACAAGGAACGCCAGAACGTGCGCAAGCACGGGCTCTCGCTGTCCCTCGGTGCGTCCGTACTCGCCGACCCGAACGTGCTCGAAGTGCTCGACCTGCGCTTCGACTATGGTGAGGAGCGGATCATCGCCTACGGCATGACATCGGGGGCGGTGTGTGTCTGTGCTTTCACGATGCGCGGCAATACTGCTCGCATCATCAGCGTGCGAAAGGCAGAGGAACGTGAAATCCGACGTTATTTCGAAGAACCTCGATAGAGCTGACGAGCCGTTGACCGATGAGGAGTTCGAGCGCGGCCGAACGGCGTTGCTGGCGCGGCGGGCGCGCGCGGCGACTGGATTGTCGCAGCAACTCTTCGCCGCGCGCTACGGCTTTTCGAGGGCGTCGGTGCGGGATTGGGAACAGGGGCGCCGGGTTCCTGCCCGCGCGGTTCGTTCCTATTTGCGGGTCGTGGCAAAGATGCCAGACCAGATCGCCGACGCCCTGAACGAGCCCGCCTGAGCCGTCATCCCTTCGCTGCGACCTGCATCAGCCGGGCGAAGCGTTCGACGGCGGCCTTGTGGCCGGAGCCGTGGCCGTTGAACCAGTCGGTGAGCGCGTTCGCCTGCGCCGGCGTCAGCCCGGCCTCGTGCATGGCCTTGGCGGCGGCGGCGGAGAACTCCGGGTCGGCACCCTCGCGCTCGGCGAGGCCGTAGCCTGCCGGATCGTCGGGGCGGCCGAGCGCCTTGTAGAACTCGTCCCATGCCTCGGCGTCGGCCTCGTCGGCCGGGCGCACCAGGCCGCGGCCAGCCTTGTCGGCGCCGAGGAAGGTCTCAAGGCTGCGATAGCCGCGCACGACGGCGGCGATATCCTTGTGCCCGGCCTTGCCCAGCCATTCGCGGTCGGCGTCGCCCAGCGCCTGCGCCCAGTCGGGCAGCGCGGGCGTGGCGGGATCGTCCGCCGGCGGCTGCGAGAGGGCCGCGGCGGCACTGTTGCCGGTCTCGGTTGCGTTATCCGGGTTTTCGGCCGGATTATTTGCGTTATCGGTTGTTGGTTCGAGGGTTTCGGTGGTCATGAGCAGGCGCGTTCCAGAACGTCTGTCGCCTACCAAAATGAGTCCATTTGGTAGTGGAAGTTTCATTGCAGATCAATCGTATAGAGCTTGTGTCGGGTCCGACGGACCGTCGGCGCTGGACGGATGAGTTCAAGGCACGGGTGGTGGCGGAAAGTCTGCGGCCGGGAGCGCGTGTGGCGGATGTTGCGCGGTGCCATATAGTCTTCGGCCGCAGCACCTTTCGCAATAGCGGCGTCAGGCGCGGGAGGAACGGTTGGTTCTGTCCGGCGATGAGATCGGCTTTGCGTCCTTGGTGATGGATGACGGGCCAGAGGGTGGCGCGGATGAGAATGAGCGCGCGACTGCTGGGCCCGAGCTCATCAAGATCGTGGCATCCAGCATAACGGTTCGATTACCGACGGACAGTGCGAGCCACCGGATTGCGAGGATAGCAGCGGCCCTGGTCCGGGAAGTTGGGCCTGGCGCGACCAGCCGCTTTGGACCGCATCGTCAGTTTGAACTCGTTTGAACCGACAGGTATCTTGATCGCATGTTGCATCAGATCACAGCCTTTCCGCTTCGCCCGACCCGTGTTCACGAGGCTTGCGGTTCCCTGGCGATTGCATTTGCTGCCGTATCGGCGGTGCAGGCGGGGGGATCCCTCCTCTGGGTTCGGGCGGGCTGGCGATCCGAGACGATCACCCCTGCGGGGCTGGGCAGTTATCTTGATCCGTCCCGGCTGTTGCTGGCGCAGGCGGCTGGTCAGACGGAAGTCCTGGCGGTTGCCGAGGAAGGGTTGCGTGATCGGGCGCTGCCGCTGGTGGTGATGGAACTGACCGCGCCGATCGGTCTGACCGCCGGACGCAGGTTGCAGCTGGCCGCGCAGGCCGGGCAGACGACCGGGTTGTGCCTGATCCCCGAAGGGATGGGCAGCCCGGCGGTCGAGACGCGATGGCGTTGCAGCCCGGTGGCGGACCCTGACCAGCGGAATGAAGACTCGACTCTGCAAATATGGCAACTTATAAAGAACAAATCAGGAACATTAGGTGCCTGGCATGTTCGATGGAATGCAGAAGCGCGTCGTCTCACTGTGGTTTCCCCGGCTGGCAAGTGACCGGGCCTTGCGCGCGCTGACGCTGGACGGGCCGTTCGCGCTGATGCTGAGGAACAGCAACACCGACCGGATCCATTGCCTGAATGCGGCGGCCGAACGGCAGGGGCTGTATCGTGGCATGATGTTTTCTGATGCCCGCGCGCTGTGCCCTGATCTGCACAGCCGCCCGGCGGATCTGAACGGAGATCGGCGCTTTCTTGGCGTCTTGCGGCGATGGGCTACGCGCTATTGCCCCTGGGTCGGGCTGGAAGGCGATGATGGGTTGGTGATGGACATCACCGGTTCGGCCCATTTGTCGGGGGGCGAGGCGGCAATGCTGGATGATCTGCGCCAGCGGCTGAGGCGTTCCGGGCTGACGGTACAGGTCGGGTTGGGCGATACGCGTGGTGCAGCCTGGGCGCTGGCCCGGCATGGCGAAGGTGTGGCCAGCCCGGGTGCGGCGCTGGCGGCGCTTGGCCCTTTGCCGGTGGCCGGGTTGCGGCTGGAGGCCGAAACCGTCACGGCGCTGCAAAGGCTGGGGCTACGCAGCATCGCGCAACTGGCCGATACGCCCCGTGCCCCGCTGGCACGTCGGTTCGGGCCGGGGCTGATGATACGGTTGGATCAGGCGCTTGGCGTGCAACCGGAACAGATCTCACCGCATGCCGAACCGCCGCATTACGGCGTGCGGCTTAGCCTGCCCGAGCCAATCGGACTGGAGACCGATGTGATGGCCGCCACCGGGCGCCTGTTGGATCGGCTGTGCGACAAGATGGCAAATCATGGCACCGGCGCGCGGGTGCTGAACCTGACCCTGCAGCGTGTCGACAGCCAGGCGCAGGATGTGGAACTGCGCCTGGCCCGGCCAATGCGCGATCCGGCCCGTATCCTGCCACTATTCGCGCGCGGAGTCGGCGAGGTCGATGCCGGATTTGGCATCGACCGGTTGCGACTTGAGGCCGTGCAGGTCGAGCCGCTCGAGATGCGGCAGATCGATCATGACAAGCCCCCCCCGTCGGACCGGACAGACGACCTGATCACCCGGATAGGAGTCCGCATCGGGCTGGAGAATGTGCAGCGTTTCCTGCCCGTTGACAGCAACATCCCCGAACGCAGCTTTGTCATCGTGCCCGCCGCCTGGTCCAGACCCGAGCCTTTCCCCTCAGCGCCGCGCCCGCGTCCGCTGATCCTGTTCCCCCCCGAACCCATTGCGGCCGCTGGCCCGCATCCGCCGTCCCAATTCCGTTGGCGGCGGATGAGCATGGCCACCCTGAACGCCACAGGCCCCGAACGGATCGCGCCGGAATGGTGGCTTGACGATCCGAACTGGCGCAGCGGGGTCCGCGATTACTGGCGCGTGCAGACCCGGCAGGGCCGCCGGCTATGGTTGTTCCATACGCCGCAAGCCCCCGGCTGGTTCGTACAGGGGGAGTTCGCATGATCGAGATCAACCACGAACACCGCCCGGGCGAAGCTGCAAGGCGCGAATGGGCGTGGCAGGCTTGTGGCTATGCCGAACTCTGTGTCACCACGAATTTCACTTTCCTGACCGGTGCCTCGCATCCCGAGGAACTGGTCACGCGGGCGGCTGATCTGGGCCTTGCCGCCATCGCCATCACCGATCGCAATTCGCTGGCCGGAGTGGTCAGGGCCCATGCTGCGCTGAAAGGACTGCAGCGCGAGACGGATGAAGCCGTACGGATCCGTTCTCAACATCGAATCGACACCTGTTCGCGGCAGGAAATCAGCACTCCGAACGATATCGCCCGCCCCAAGAAGCCGCACCTTCCCCGGCTGATTGTGGGTTGTCGGCTGATCCTGCGCGACAGTGGGGTCGAATGGCTGGCCCTGCCCACGGACCTGACCGCTTACCAACGCCTGACCCGGTTGCTGACCCTGGGCAAGAGGCGCGCGAAAAAGGGCGAATGCCACCTGGATCTGGCCGATCTGCCGGAGGGCTGCATCGGCATGATCCTGATCGCACTGCCGCAAGGCGGGCTGGATCAGGCCGCAGGCGATATTCAACGCATCCAGCGCCGCTTTCCCGGCCATGTCTTTCTGGGCGCCGCGCCGCGCTATGACGGTTCGGATCAGGCCTGGCTGAAGGCCTGCGCGCAGATGGCCTTGCGCTGTGCGACCCCGATGGTTGCGGTGGGCGATGTGCTGATGCACCGCGCCAGCCGACGGCCCCTTGCCGATGTGCTGACTTGCATGCGCGAGGGCTGCACCATCGACAATATCGGCACCCGGGCCTTGCCGAATGCCGAAAGGCGGCTGAAAGGCCGCGCGGATATGGAACGGGTCTTCCGCAACTATCCGGCCGCCCTGCGCCGCACGCTGGAGATCGCCTCGCGCTGCTCCTTTTGCCTCGGCGAGCTCAGCTATCAATATCCCGACGAAATTGCGTCAGGAGGCGAAACACCGATGGACCGTCTGACCCGGCTGGCGCAGGCAGGTCTTGTCCGTCGCTACCCGAATGGCGCACCGGACAGACCGCGGCAACTGATGGCCAAGGAACTGGCTGTGGTAGCCGAACTGGATTTCCCGGCCTATTTCCTGACCGTCCATGATATCGTCCAATATGCGCGCAGCCAGGGGATCCTGTGTCAGGGGCGCGGGTCGGCGGCCAATTCGATCCTGTGTTACCTCCTGGGCATCACCGATGTTTCGCCCGACATGATCGGCATGGTGTTCGAACGGTTCGTGTCCCGCTATCGCGGCGAGCCGCCCGATATAGACGTGGATTTCGAACATGAGCGCCGCGAAGAGGTGATCCAGTGGATTTATGAAAAATACGGCCGTCATCGCGCCGGGCTTTGCGCGACCGTGATCCATTTCCGGTCCCGCGCCGCGATCCGCGAGGTGGGCAAGGTCATGGGCCTGTCGCAGGATATCATCGCTGGTCTGTCGGGGCAGATCTGGGGCTATTCCAGCGATGGCCCCGATATGGACCGCGTACGCGAACTGGGCCTGAACACCAATGACCGCCGGCTTGCCCAGACTTTGCGTCTGATCGGCGAACTGATCGGTTTTCCCCGCCATCTGTCCCAGCATGTCGGCGGTTTCGTCATCACCAAGGGGCGTCTGGACGAGCTGTGCCCCATCGAGAACGCCGCGATGGAGGATCGGACCGTCATCGAGTGGGACAAGGACGATATCGACACGCTTGGCATCCTCAAGGTCGATGTGCTGGGGCTGGGGATGCTGACCTGCATCCGCAAGGCGTTTGACCTGCTGGATGAACATGAGGGGCAGCGCCTGACGCTGGCCACCATCCCGCCCGAGGATCCGGAAACCTACAGGATGTTGCAGGTGGCCGATGCGGTGGGAGTATTTCAGGTCGAAAGCCGGGCGCAGATGAATTTCCTGCCCCGGATGAAGCCACGCGAATTCTATGACCTGGTGATCGAGGTCGCCATCGTCCGCCCCGGCCCGATTCAGGGCGGCATGGTCCAGCCCTATATCCGCCGCCGTCAGGGGCTTGAGAAACCCGAACCCTTCGGCCCGGAACTGGAACAGGTTACACGCCGCACGCTTGGCGTGCCGCTGTTTCAGGAGCAGGCCTTGCAGATCGCCGTGGTTGGCGCAGGCTATACCGCGGAAGAGGCCGATCACCTGCGCCGCGCGCTGGCATCGTTCCGGCGCATGGGCACGATTGGCGAACATCGCCACAAGTTCATCAACGGCATGCTGACGCGCGGCTACAGCACCGAAGTCGCTGCGCGCTGCTTTTCCCAGATTGAGGGTTTTGCCGATTACGGTTTCCCCGAAAGCCACGCGGCGGCCTTCGCGCTGCTGGTCTATGTCTCGGCCTGGCTGAAGCGCCATCATCCGGCGGTCTTTGCCTGCGCGCTGCTGAATTCGCAGCCCATGGGGTTCTATGCCCCGGCCCAGATCGTCCGCGACGCGCGCGATCATCAGGTCGAGATCCGCCCGATCTGCGTCAATTCCAGCGCGTGGGATCATGCGCTGGAACGCCGGGCCGATGGCATGCTGGCGCTGCGGCTCGGGTTCCGCCAGATCAAGGGGTTTCGCGAAGATGACGCTGACTGGATCGCAGCAGCGCGGGGCAATGGCTATCCCGACCCGGAATCCGTCTGGCTGCGTGCGGGTATCTCGCCCGCCGTGCTGGAACGCCTGGCCGAGGCCGACGCCTTTGCCGCCATGGGCCTGACCCGCCGCGACGCACTGTGGCAGGTGCGCGCCATTCGTGGTCAGATGCCGCTGCCCCTGTTCCGTGACCCCATCGACGGCGAAGCCATCGCCGAACCACGGGTCAACCTGCCGGCCATGCATCTGGGGGAAGAGGTGGTGGAAGATTATGTAGCCACCCGCCTGACCCTGCGCGCCCACCCGATGGAACTGCTGCGCCCTTCGATGCCGGGCCTGACCACGCATGACAAGCTGATCGAGGCACCCTTGCAACGTACTACCGTCTGCGGTCTTGTCATTACCCGTCAGCGGCCCGGCACGGCCTCGGGCGTGGTCTTCCTGACGCTCGAGGACGAAACCGGTGTCAGCAATGTGGTGGTCTGGAACAAGGTCTTCGAACGCTTCCGCCGCGAGGTCATGGGTGGCCGGCTACTGCGCACAACCGGCCGTCTGCAGCGCGAAGGCATCGTGACACATCTTATTGCCGAACGAATTGAGGATGTATCCCACCGCCTTGCCGATCTGGGCCACCCGATGAGTGATGCCATCGACCAGGCCACGACCCGGACCGACAGTGCACCATCAAGACCGCTGCCCACTCCCCGCGCCATGCATCCGCGTGACCAAGCCAAGCGATTATTCCCAAGCCGGGACTTTCATTGAGCATAGCCGCGCATTGACGAGATGCCCAATTGCTGACGGGTTGCCATGCTCGCAGGGGGTACCCATTTTACAATCGCAACGCGCAGACGCGCAATTTTCGTGGGCAACAGAAAAATTGCAGAATGAGTGGTGCAGTGGTTCACTGCATTGGAATCATTCACAGCCTGCGCGGCCGCAGGCGGAAACGGCCTCGGCCCAAAGCTGGTCGCGATCCGCTTTCAACGCGGCGATGTTGATCCTTTCAACGCGAACGGGCCAGAAACGGCAGTTGCCTGACCCCTTGCTGGCAAACAAGAATTTCCCATAATGTATACTTCCCTGACAGAACGATCATCGCCCATGGTGGCCAGTATGAACAGTTCTTCGGAAAAGCGTTGCAGGGGATCATCCGTGACGATCGCCTCCATCCGATGGGCCATGGCGGGTGTCGCATAAGTGTCGAGGACAACCAGGTCGGCAATACTGCCTGCTGCCAGAGTTCCGATTTCGGAGTCGAGCCCGAGGGCTTTCGCGTTGCCGGCCGTCATCATGTGGAACATTTCAAAGGCTGGCAGGTTCTGTCCCTGCAATTGCAAAACCTTATACGCTTCCGCCGCCGTGCGCAGCATCGAGTAGCTTGTCCCCCCACCGATATCGGTGGCAAGTGTCACAACCATGCCAGCGTCGACAAGCTTGCGGCGATTGAACAGCCCGGAGCCGATGAAAAGGTTCGATGTCGGGCAGAAGGCGGCAATCGAGCCGGTCGCCGCAAGCCGGGAGCACTCTTCGGCATCCAGATGGATGCAGTGACCGAAGATCGAGCGCTCACCGAGCAGACCGTAATGGTCATACACGTTTGTATAATTTTTTGACCAAGGGAACAGCTCGGCAATTGTCTCGATCTCGCGAAGGTTCTCGGACAGGTGCGTTTGCAGATAGCATTGCGGATATTCGCGCAACAGCGCTGCCGCAACCTCAAGCTGGGCTTCTGTCGAGGTGATGGCAAAGCGCGGAGTGATGGCATAGAGCTGCCTCCCCCGGCCATGCCATCGTCCGATGAGGGCAGCGCTCTCGTCATGGGCTCGCTCCGGGGTATCGAGAAGGCCATCCGGTGCGCCCCTGTCCATCATCACCTTGCCGGCGATCATGCACGTGCCGCGTCGCTCACTCTCGGCGAAAAACGCTTCCGCCGATTGGACATGACTCGTGCAGTACACGCAGGCGGTCGTCGTCCCGTTGCGCAGCAGCTCGTCGAAGAAAAAGCGGGCGACATACCTGGCATGGGCTTCGTCGGAGAATCGCTGTTCCTCCACGAATGTATAACGCTGAAGCCAGTCCAGCAGTTGAGCGCCGTAGGAGCCGATCACCTGGGTCTGCGGGTAATGCAGATGGGTGTCGATAAACCCCGGCATGATCAACAGATCGCCATGGTCGTCGACTTCCACCCCTCCTGGAATGTCGATGTTCTGCCCGATGGCGGCAATCCGGCCATCCTCGACGAGCAACGTTCCCCTTTCGATCAGCAACGGCCTTTCGGGACCGTCTCCAAAGGATACCAAACGCCCGCGCATCGCCCTCGACGTCATTTCACGGGCGCTCCCGCATCGAGCCATGCGGCCAGCACGCGCCGCTCGTCGTCGTCGATCCCGGTAACATTGCCGGGCGGCATGGCATGGGTGCGCACCGCCTGCACCCCGATGGCATGTCGATGCAACCTGATGTCATTCCGCGTCTCAAGATAAACCCCCTTGGGCGCGACATGAATGCCTTCCCAGAGCGGTTCGCGGGCGTGGCACATGGAGCAACGTGACGCCACGACCAGTTCCACGTCATCCATGCTTGCCGATGCCGGTTCACTATCATCCCCGACGAGTTCTCCCGGAGGTGGCAATGTCGACAAAACGATGATGGCCACCATGCCTGCGATCGCGACACCGACTGTCCACCATGGAGTCGGCAGTCCCCTGTGCCTGGTGTTGAAGAAATGACGGATGACGGCACCCATCACGAGCACGATGGCCAGCATCAGCCACATCCACGGGCTGGCAAAGACCAGCGGATAATGATTGCCGATCATCACGAAGATAACCGGCAATGTGAGATAGTTGTTGTGTAGAGAGCGCTGCTTGGCTTCCTGGCCGAGCTTCGGATCGGGTGCCTCGCCGGCCTTGAGGGCCGCGACGACCTTGCGCTGGTTGGGAATGATGACGTGGGCGACATTGGCGACCATCATGGTGCCGATCAGGGCACCGATCTGCATGAATGCACCGCGACCGCTGAAGACATGCTGGAAGATGACCGACAACACCACGAGGAAGACGAAGCCTACGGCCGCCAGCGCCACATCGTTGCGCCCGAGCGGCGATTTGCACAACACATCATAGACCACCCAACCGGCACCAAGCCCGACAAGGCTGATGACTATGGACGTCGCGGGCGAAATATCGAGCACGCTGCGGTCGACGAGATAGAGTTCGGCCGAGAAGTAATAGACGATGATCATCATGGCAAAGCCGGAAAGCCAGGTGGTATAGGCTTCCCATTTGAACCAGGTCAGCTCCTCCGGCATTCTGGCCGGCGCCACCATGTACTTGACCATGTTGTAGAAACCGCCTCCATGGACCTGCCACGCTTCGCCGCCCGCACCTTCGGGCAAACCCGGCCTCTTGCGCAGGCTGAGATCAAGATGCACGAAATAGAATGAGCTGCCGATCCAGGCGATCCCCGCGATCACGTGCAGCCAGCGTACCCCCATGCTCAACCATTCGAACAGGATCGCATCCATTTCCAACGCTCCCTCGTCCAGCAGCACAGCCATCGGCTCTTCATCGTTACGCTGTTAGCCGGACTGCAACACGGTGACCAACCATGGATCAGGCTTAGGACTTTCAAACCATCCCGAAAAGTCCGAGACTTCGCGGCATGTCACTGCTTGAGAATATCCGTCTGTTCATGGCCGTGGTCGAGGTCGGTTCGATGTCCGGAGCCGGCCGCCGCCATCGCGTGTCGCCAGCCGTGGTCAGCCACCGGATGATGCAGCTCGAACAGCATCTGGGCGTGCGCCTGCTCAACCGCACGACCCGCAAGGTGCAGGTTACGGAGCATGGCCGGATATTCTACGAGTCGAGTACGGATGTCATCGCGGCGCTGGATGCCGCCGAAGCGAGCGTCAGCGAAGCCGGCACGAGACCCTCCGGCAATCTTCGCGTCACCGCACCCTTGAGCTTCGGGCGCCGCTTCCTGCCCAGGATGATCGCCGGATTTCGCTCGATCTATCCCGAGGTCGCGGTACGCCTGCGCCTGTCCGATCACCTGCTGGACCTGCTGGGTGAGGGAGTGGACCTTGCCATTCGACTGGGAAATCTTGAGGATTCCAGCCTGATCCAGCGCAAGATTGCCGATTGCGAGCGGATCCTGTGCGCCTCGCCGGACTATCTCGACCGGCACGGAGTACCCGGTGACCCGGATGAACTGATGCAGCACCAGTGCCTGCTCCTTCGCTTTCCGGGCTCACGTCAATTCCGCTGGACACTGCAGACGGCGGAGGGCCCGAGAACCCTGCCGGTGCAAGGCGCGCTCGATGCCGATGATGGCGATACACTGACGGAATGGGCCTTGCTGGGACTGGGAATTGTCCTGAAGCCCGTGTTCGAGGTGGCCGAACATCTCCAGAACGGGAGGCTGGTACCCATTCTGCCCGACCTGCCGCCGGAGCCCGTCACGCTGGCCGTGCTCTGTCCGCACCGTCACCTGCTGCCGGCCAAGGTTCGGGTGTTCGCCGACTATGTCGTGGAACATGGTCCTCCATGGATCGACAGGACGGCCGCCGAAGAACGGGCTATGATTGGACAATCACCATCGGGCGAGGAACTGTCATGATCTCATGCGTCATTCACGGTGCAAAGGACCTGCGACTTGAGGAACGGACTCCGGCTCGACCCGGTCCCGGCCAGGTCAGCCTGCAACTGGCGGCCGGCGGCATCTGCGGCAGCGACCTGCACTATTACAAGAGTGGCGCGGTGGGTGAGATCGTCCTGCGCGAGCCCCTGGTGCTGGGACATGAGATGGCCGGGGTCATCGATGCCGTCGGAGACGGTGTGGAAGACCTCCATGCGGGGATGAGAGTGGCGGTAAACCCGTCACGCCCATGCAATGCCTGTCGATATTGCCTGGCCGGCAAGCGCAATCATTGCGAACGGATGCTGTTCAATGGTTCGGCGATGTACATGCCGCATACACAGGGGTTGTTCGAGGAACTGACGCTGGTCGAGGCGCGACAGTGCCGGCCGGTGAACGATGATCTGCCCCTGTCGCTGGCAGCGCTGGCCGAGCCCTTCGCCGTCACCCTGCATGCGGTCAATCGCGCCGGTCCCATCCTCGGCAAGACGGTGATGATAACCGGAGCCGGACCGATCGGCTGTCTGGCCGTTGCCGCAGCCCGCCTTGCCGGAGCCAGCCGCATCATCGCCACCGATCTGATGGCAGCCCCACTGGAAACGGCACGAATGCTCGGCGCGGATGAGGTGATCGACCTTTCACGGGATGCCGACACCCTTGGAGCCTTGGGACACGGCAAGGGCAGTGTCGATGTCGTGATCGAATGTTCGGCTTCACTGAAGGCGCTTGAAGCGGCCGTGACGGCGACGGCCCCTCGCGGCGTGATCGTACAGGTGGGAGCTCTCCCGGGCGGGCCGCAACCGATTCTGGGCAACCGTATCATGGCCAAGGAGATCGACCTTCGCGGATCCTTCCGCTTCGATCCGGAGTTCGACGCGGCACTGGCGCTGATGGCGGCGGGCAGGGTCGACCTGACACCGCTCCTGAGCCACAGTCTGCCCCTTGGTCGGGCGCACGAAGCCTTCGAACTGGCCCTTGACCGCAACCGTGCCATGAAGGTGCAGTTGGTCGCCTGACCTGCCTGGCCGCATTCGTGGACGTGGAGCGCGACGAATGCGGCTTCATGGCGACTTTCAGAGCCTGTCGATCATCGCCTTTGTGATGAGACAAATGCCCTTGTCGGAGCGGCGGAAACGCTCGGCATCGAGCTTGGGGTCCTCGCCGACGACAAGCCCCTCGGGAATGCGCACACCTCGATCCACCACCACATTGCGCAGCCTTGCGCCACGTTCGACAACAACCTGCGGCAAAACCACTGCACCTTCGAGCATGCAATAGGAGTTTACACGAACTCCGGTGTGCAACAGCGAGCGCTTCAGACCGGCACCGGAAACGATACAACCGCCCGAGACCAGTGAGGCCACGGCCAGCCCTCGCCTGCCCTCCTCGTCATGAACGAATTTGGCCGGCGGAGTAATTTCTGCATAGGTCCAGATCGGCCAGTCCGTATCATAGAGATCAAGTGCAGGGGTAACCGATGTCAGGTCGATATTCGCCTCCCAATAGGCGTCGATTGTCCCCACGTCCCGCCAGTAGGCTTCCTTTTCTTCCGGGCTCTTGATGCAGCTTTCGGTGAACCTGTGCGCCACAGCCTTGCCGCCCTGGACAATGGCAGGAATGATATTGTGGCCGAAATCGTGGTTCGAATCGGGATTTTCCGCATCTTCACACAGGCGTTCGAACAGGAACTTGGTGGAGAACACGTAGATCCCCATGCTGGCGAGCGCCATGTCAGGCTTGTCAGGCATACCGGGCGGGTCGGCAGGCTTTTCGAGGAACGAAATGATGCGGTCGTCGTCATCGACATGCATCACACCGAAACCCGTCGCCTCCATGCGCGGAACTTCGAGACAACCGACAGTGACATCCGCACCGGTCGCCTCGTGCTGTTGCAGCATGAGTTCGTAATCCATCTTGTAGATGTGATCACCGGCCAGCACGATGATGTGATTGACACCGTAGGCATCGATGATGTCGATATTCTGATAGACGGCATCCGCCGTGCCTTCGTACCACTGCGTTTCCGACACACGCTGGCTTGCCGGCAGGATGTCGAAGCTCTCGTTCCGCTCGGGCCGAAGGAAATTCCAGCCCCGCTGCAGATGGCGTATGAGCGAATGGGCCTTGTACTGGGTCGCGACACCGATCCGCCTGATACCCGAATTGATGGCATTGGACAGGGCAAAGTCGATAATCCGGGTCTTGCCACCGAAATAGACGGCAGGCTTGGCCCGGATGTCCGTCAGTTCCCTCAGCCGCGACCCCCGACCGCCAGCAAGTACATAGGCCATCGAGTTACGAGCAAGAATGGAGCCCCTCGGATCGCGGGTCGTCATGCGTTCCCCCTGTACGAACGTTCATTGTCGCTGCGGTCAGTCTGGCCAAAAGCATGAAAACAAGCAAACATCATTCGCACATGTACACTCGGCGCAAACCGGCCGAAGTAAGCCAGCGGAAAAACCATTGCTGTTCATGTGGGCATGACCCGGCAGCAGGCGACCTTCAATTCCCCTGCTCTCCTTGTGTCCGCCAAGCCATCGAAACGCCGAACCCGGATACGAGCCGCTGTACAGCGCTTCGCGCCGACATTTCGGGATGAAGACGAGATGGTATCTGCAGTCCCAACGCGGTGACCAAGGCGCCGACATGCGTCAGCACCGGCGTTCCTTCCGCAGGCATGGCGGCAAGCAAAAAAGGCCCGGAGATGGACTAATGTCGGGTGGAAATCCATGGATGGTGGGCGCGACTGGGATTGAACCAGTGACCCCTACGATGTCAACGTAGTGCTCTCCCGCTGAGCTACGCGCCCGACGTCTCGTGATCTAGGACAATCTCACGCAGGTTTCAAGCGATCAGATCCAATGTGATGTCCTTTCTTTCGCGGGCGGCATCTTCGAGTGTCGCGACAAGGCGGTCGTAGTCGGCTCCCATGGTCGTTCGCGCCCGATCCGTCGGGCGCCAATGGATCGTCAGGGGCCCCTTGACGTCACCCGTCAGCACATCGAACAGCGCATCGAGACTGCCGCTGAAATGAGCGGGAAAGTCGAGATCACGGGCGAGGCGCCTCATGACCGCGCGCTTGCTGCGCTGCCGGCCATCCAGACGGGAGATCTTCATTTCGGCACCTCGTAGAATGTATCGTAGTGGTCGATCGTGACAAAGACCAGACCGTCACTGGAAAAGACCAGCCGCTTGGCCCCCCGTCGTCCGCAATCGAAGTCGAGATCGGCCTCCGTCCAGCGCCGTCCCCGGTGATCCGGCAGGCGGCCCTCGCGATTGCCAAATCGATCGCCGCCGATGCTGTGCCCCGGCGCGCTGTCACACAGATCCTCGCCCGGATCCCAGCCCATCCGGCGCGCTTCGTTCTTGGTAAGATAGCGATCCGGCAAATGTCCGCTATCGCGGATACTCTCCACAGCCTGGACAAAACCATCAATGTCATGGAGGCCCATCAGCATGGCGAAATTGCGGACCTCCTGCGTTCCCGCCTGCGCGAAACCGGCGGTCAACATGATGAGCAGTGCAAAAAGGCGGACGAATTGACGCATCGCTACTCCCTGTCCGAGGTCGCCGAACCTTGCTCCCACGTACAAACCAGCCTAGCAGGCCGGCAACGATGAAGCGAATCGCGGGAATTCACGCTGCAACGAAAGGGCCGCCGATGCAGGACGGGAGGTTGATGCTGGAATGGGGCCTTGGGGGTCTGCACGCCTTGAAGGGGCGCACCCAGGTGTTGGTCGTCGTCGACGTGTTGTCCTTCACCACTTGCGTCGATGTTGCTGTATCCCGAGGCGCATGCATCTACCCCTTCGCCCATCGCGACCACGCACTTGCCGAGGCCGAGGCCAGCCGCCTCGGAGCCGTGGCGGCCAGACCGCGCCACCTCGCGGGAAACGGTTTCAGCCTGTCGCCCCGGAGCCTCCACCAGGCGACACCGGGACAACGCATCATCCTCCCCTCGCCCAACGGTTCGAGGCTTAGTGCCGCAGCCGGTTCGACGACGCTGTTCGCAGGCTGCCTGCGCAATGCGAGGGCTACGGCCGTGGCCGCGCATCGCATGGCCGGCGACGATATGATCGCGGTGATCGCTGCCGGCGAACGATGGCCGGACGATACCCTGCGCCCCTCCATTGAAGACCTTCTCGGAGCAGGGGCCATCCTCGACCATCTGGCGGATCTTCGTGGTCAAATGGCCGGCAGCGCCGAAGCCCGTCTGGCCATGACCTGCTGGCGTGCAATGTCGATGACTGCAGCCGACACCATCCGTCAATCGCACTCCGGGCGCGAGTTGCAGGCAATGGGCTATCCGGATGATGTCGAAATGGCTGTTGCGGTGGATGTCAGCAAAACTGCCGCCCTGCTGTGCGATGGTACCTTTTTCGCCTGTCACTCATGATCGCCGGTCACACGCGTTCAAGCGCGTGGCTGATCGGTGTGGCGTTGCGGATGGTCTGATAAACGACACAATAGCGCTCGGTCAGCCTGATCAGGGTGTCTATACGATCCTGTGGCGCCGGACTGGTGACCTGGAAAATCAACCGTACTTCCGCGAAACCCACCGGTGCCTCGCGGTCGACCCCGAGCGTCCCCTTGAAGTCGAGATCGCCCTCCGCACGCACGATCGCGTGCTCAAGCTCGATTTCCAGTGCTGTCGCCACGGCGGACAGGGTCACACCCGCGCAGGCGACCAGCGCTTCGAGCAGCATGTCGCCGGAACAGGCATGGATCCCGCTGCCGCCCGTGGCAGGATGCAGCCCGGCCTCCACCAAAGCGCGCCCCGTCTGGACCGAGCAGGAAACGTCCTCGCCGACCACGCCTTCCGCCGTCAATGTTATGATGGCCGCCGACGGATCGTCACGATAAAGCGCCTTGAACGGCGCCTGCAGGGTCTTGAGTGTCTGCGCATCCATGATGACCGCCCTCATTGCCGTGACATCGACTGAATAGCCGATGACGATACCACCGCACAGCCATAGAATCGGGGACAGCTACCCTGAGATGTCCCTCACCGGGACGAACTCCACGTTTCAGGACTCTCACCACCCGACACCGTTCGAGGATGCCCGCATGCCTGCCCTGCCTTCTGAAAGTTTTGCTACCCGCCTCATCCGGCGATCCGGCACCCATTGGCACGCCTATACCCATCATCGCTTCGTCTGCGGGCTGGCTTCGGGCGAGTTGCCGATGGCTTGCTTTCGCCACTATCTCGTTCAGGACTACCTGTTTCTCGTGCATTTCAGCCGGGCCTGGGCCCTGGCCGCATTCAAGGCCGGCGAGATCGAGGAAATCCGCGCCTGCGCAACCGTGATGCATGGACTGATCCACGACGAAATGCGCCTGCATGTCGACTATTGCCACCAATTCGGACTGAGTGAGAACGAAATGGCAGCGACACCCGAAGAACCGGCGAACATGGCCTATACCCGCTTCGTCATGGAACGCGGTCTGTCGGGAGATCTTCTGGACCTGCTTACGGCACTGGCACCGTGCGTTGTCGGCTATGGTGACATCGGTCAGCGACTTGCCCGCGATCCGGCCACCCGGCGCGATGGCAATCCCTACTCGGCCTGGATCACCATGTATTCGGGGGACGAATATGGCAGCATCGTCGAAGCGAGTGTCAACCAGCTCGACCGGGTGGCCGGTATGCGGCTTGGCGCGGTCGACGATGCTCATCCGCGCATGGCCGGACTACAGGCGACATTCGACGCTGCGACAAGGCTGGAAATCGGCTTCTGGGACATGGCCATGCAGCCATTCGAATGATTTCTCCTGACGTGAAAAAACATCACTGGCAGAATTCAACCATCCAGAGATTTGATTGAAGGTTGTTGCAACCAATGGGTTTTTCTCATACCGTATTTCAATACCCACGGTAGATGAAAAGCCACTCGATGAATCACGGTCATCAACGTCATTCATGGCGGAATACGGCACTCGGCGTAACGGCGCTGGCAACCAGCCTCGCCCTTTCGGCCTGCGACGGCTATGGACCGCATTCAACGACGGTGGAAGACACCCTACGCGCCGTGTCGTTCGAGCCGCCACCGGCCGATCCGAAAGCGATCTCCCGCGACAACCGGCCCATTCCCGCTGCCACCGTTCCGTTATCCGACAAGGAGCCCAGCCTCTATCTGGGAGCCGGCAATCCCCAAAGGCAGTCAGGCGCACAATCGCCACAACGGGATGACAAGGGAGTCAAGATCAATTTCGATGGGGTCAGCATCTCCGAAGCGGTAAAGGTTGTCCTGGGTGACATTCTCGGTGCCACCTACACCATGGCTCCGGGAATCAGCGGCGACGTCATGCTCTCATCGAGCGCGCCGCTCGACGACGACGAACTCGTCAGCATGCTCGAAATGGCGCTGCGAATGAATGGCGCCACCCTGATCCGAACCGGGCACAATGCCTACGCCATCACGCCCAGCGACAAGGTTGGCGGGGCCGTCGAGACCGCCTGGCTCGGTGGCCCGACACCACCGCGGGTGGCTCCCGGCAAGGGAGTGACCATTGTCCCGCTGCGTTATGTCAAGGCGAGTTCAGCCGCCCAGTTCGTTCAGCCGCTGCTCAGCCATCCCGAGAACATGCGCATCGACGAAAGTCACAACCTGATCCTGTTCACCGGTTCGACATCGGAACGGCAGATGGTCATCGACACCATCGACGAGGTCGACGTCAACTGGATGGCCGGCCGGTCAGCCGGGGTTTTCCCACTGAAGGTCGCAACACCGGATGTCATCATTCCGGAACTCGAGGTCTTGTCGACCCCATTCGACGCTGGCCCCGGCGCCGGCTCGACGATCCACTTCATGGCCATGGACCGGCTGAACGCCATTCTGGCCATCGCCAACAGGCCGGAGCAGATCACCGACATTGGCCGCTGGATCGAACGGCTGGATCGCGGCAACGTCAGCGGCATCCAGTTCTTCGTTTACCAGCTGCAACATGTGCCCGCCGAAAATGTTGCCAAGGTGTTGTCGGATACCTTTGGCGAAGGAGGCGAGCTCAGCTCGGGCGAAACCCTGATCGGCATGACCCCGAATTCACCGAATGTGCCCGAAGAGGGTGAGTTCACCGATACTGCGATCACGACAACAGGGCTCGGCACAACCGGCTCGCGCACCGGCAACCCGCTCAAGGGTGTGCGGATCGTCCCCAACCCGCTCAACAATACCCTGCTCATTCGTGCCACTCCGGAAGCCTACCGAATGATCGAGTCAACCTTGCGGCGCCTCGATGTTGCGCCGTTGCAGGTGCTGATCGAAGCCACGATTGCTGAAGTGACGCTCAATGATACGTTGCGTTATGGTGTCCAGTACTATCTCGATGCGGGCGCGATCAAGGCGGGCTTCAACAACACCACACCCAGCACAGGCGTCATAGAGCCCAACCTGCTCAATCCGCTGGCACGGCTGCCGGGTTTCAATCTCGTCGCCACTCCCGGAAGCTCCAACATCACCATCGACGCGCTCGCCCGCATCACCAATGTCAAGGTGCTCTCCTCGCCTTCGGTGGTCGTGCAGGACAACAGCGAGGCGGTGCTCAATGTCGGCGACGAGGTTCCGATCACGACGAGAAGTGCGGTCAGCGTTGATGATCCCAATGCTCCCGTCGTCAACAACATCGAATATCGTGACACCGGTGTCATTCTCGAAGTGAAGCCGCGTATCAGTTCGAATGAAATCGTCGCTCTCGATATTTCCCAGGAAGTGTCTCGTGTCGCCACCGAATCGACGAGCTCCGACAACCTCACCCCGATCATCTCGCAACGCAAGATTACCAGCCATGTCAATGTTCAATCAGGGCAGACCGTTGTCCTCGGCGGACTGATTCAGGATGCCACTACCCACTCCAACGACAAGATCCCGATGCTGGGCGACATCCCCATGCTGGGTGCGCTTTTCGGAAGCAACAACAATCAGGCGGTACGAACCGAACTCATCGTCTTCATCACGCCGCGCATCGTACGCAATCCGATCGATGCGCGTGACGCCAGTGAGGAGATGCGTTCGAAAATGCGGGCACTCAACCCGAACTCGCTCGGTCCGGTGATCGAGCACGAGAGTGATCCGCTGGCCGGCCCGGAGCCTCAGGCGGCCCCGGTGGCGAACTCCGTCGGGCAGCCGCGCAAGCCTGTCATCGGACGGCAGCCGCTGGCCATGGACCGTCTGCCCGCTCCCCGCCGTTCCCACGCGCTGCTGGCACCGCCCGTACAGCCTGCAATCGAAGTCCAGCCGACAATCGATCTGGCCAGGCCTGCCGGCCACCCGCGATCATCCATGACTGCGCTCGCGGTAGCCAGGACCGAACCGGCGGTCACGACCGCGATGGCGACAACCGCCACGACACCTGCGGCCACCATTGCCCCCAGACAGGACAATGCCACGGCCGACCTTCCCGTAACCACGGCCATGCTCAACACGCAGGATTCCCGAACGCCTGAAGATACGACATCCGGAAACAGGAACGCGTCAGCGGCTGTCGCCACCAGCGGCCCCACACCCCTGGCCATCTCATCGAAAGAGGCCATCGCGCGGCGCCTGGATGCCATGTTCGACTTCACGACGACGTGGCCTGCCGCCCATTCCTCCCACAGGACAATCAGTTGGCAGGTCATGGCCGAACTCCTCATGGACCGGCATCCCACCGGTGCCGGAACCCGGACCTCCACGAAAAAGAGGAATACCCACCGACCGGGTTTCACCCGTCTGGCGGACGTGGAAAATGCCGTGCGGCGTTCGGTGGCGATCGCCACGACCGCGGAAATGCCGACTCATGCGGCGGCCGCCGTGACCTCGCTGGCGGCCGCGACGACCACCCGAGAGCCAACATCGCCTGGTCCGTCGGCGACAATCGGCAGTGCCCCGCAGATCGGGAGCGAGACACCCGAAGCTGCGGCGGATCGGGATCCGGCACTGGACCGCATCAAGCCGGTGCGGGCCTGCGACATTTATTTTTCCGGCACGCCTTCGCATGACAGCGAGATCCACACGCTCATGCTGCGTCTTTGCAACCGGATCTCCTGATCGTGGCGGCTGCCGGCATCACCAAGTGACCCACAGGCCCGCTGGCCGGCAGATATGGCGGACAGTCCTTCGCATTGCGCCAGTCAACCCAACGGCTCAGGCAACAGCCTTCGAGCGCTGGATCGCCTCCTTGTAGAGCGCTGCATATTGTCGCGCCGGCCGCTCCCAGCCGACAGGGCGGGTCATGCCGCGGCGCTGCAGTGTTTCGAAGGCTCCCGGCTCGCGATGCAATCGGATGGTCCTGCTGATGGCTGAGGACAGCGCATCATTGTTCACGGGTCCGAACTGGATGCCGGTACTCACACCGTCCGCAAGCGCCGCATCATTGGCATCGATGACGGTATCGGCGAGCCCCCCCGTTCGCGCCACCACCGGTACGCAGCCATAACGCAGTCCGTAGAGCTGGGTCAGACCGCAGGGCTCGAAGCGCGAGGGAACGAGAATGGCATCGGAACCACCCTGCAACTGATGCGACAGCGGCTCGTCATAACCCATGACACAGCCAACCCGCCCATGCCACGCCAACGTCGCCGCGACGAAGCCGGCTTCCAGTCCCGGATCACCCGCGCCCAGGAGTGCGAACTGCCCACCGCTCCGGACCAGATGCGGCAGGACATCGAGCAGCACATCCATGCCCTTTTGCCAGGTCAGCCGGGTCACCGAACAAAACAGCGTCGCGTCGGGATCGACCTCCAATCCCATGCGTTTTTGCAACCATGCCTTGTTGGCGGCCCTCGGCGCCGGCGAAGTGGCACTGTATGTTGCGGCAAGGTGAGGATCCGATGCCGGGTTCCAGATCTCCTCGTCGATGCCGTTGACGATCCCGACCAGATCGGCCCGACGCTTGCGCAGGAGTCCGTCGAGCCCCATGCCGTAGACGGGCGTGAGGATTTCCTCGGCATAGGTGGGACTTACCGTGGTCACCATGTCGGCATAGTTCAGCCCGGCCTTGAGCGTGCCGATTGTACCATAATACTCCAATCCATCGACGTGGAACGCGTCCGAAGGCAGATGCAATGCATCCAGCAGATTCGGAGCGGCCTGTCCCTGAAAGGCGATGTTGTGCACCGTCATCACCGTCGCCGGACGTGGCCTGCCCGACAACGCCAGATAGGCCGGCGCCAGCCCCGCCTGCCAGTCGTGACCATGCACGACATCGACGTCATAGCCGCTGACCAGCCCCTGGCCGATCATCGCGGCCACCAGCGAGAGGGCCGCAAAACGCTGGGCGTTATCCGGCCAGTCGCTGCCATCCGGTCCCAGATAGGGATTGCCCGGCCGATCGAATAGATGCGGGGCGTCGATCACCAGCAGGTCGAGACCTCCCGCAACTCCGTCAGCGGCGAGAATCGTTGCCGGCCTTCCCATCAGGTCATCGATTTCCGCCACCGCCTCGGCCGCCTTCAGAGCGGCCCTGACGCCAGGATAACCGGGAATCAGCGTGCGGATGTGCACGTCCTCCCTTTTCAGCGCCACAGGCAACGCTCCAGCGACATCGGCAAGGCCGCCTGTCTTGATGAGGGGGAACAGTTCGGATGTGACGGAGAGGACCTCGATCATTTGGCATTCCTGTCGATGAGGCATGATCCGATATCGTCCGCCGAAGCGAAGCGGACCAGAAGCGAACAGGCATGCTCGACAAGCGATCGGTCGAGCAGCCCGGAACCGAAATCATAAACCACCAGCAATAATTGCCGGGCAGAAAATGTCACCATGGAACGGATGCTATCGGAAGTAGGAGAACCGAACGCGCCAACCCCGTCGGCCAGCACCGGCAGGCCCTCGAGGTTGAGCGGGCCGCGGCCGATACCCTCGTAGCTCTCCCCGGCTCCCGCGACGCGCAGGGTGACGCCCCCATGAAGCGTTCCGGAATCGTAGGTCCCGATCGACAGACCGGTCTCCAGCGACAGGATATTGTTGATGTCGACAATATTGTTGATGGAGTCGAGTCCCTTGCCCTGCGCCACTCGCCGGGCCAGCGCCTCGGCGGCGGGACGATAGCGGCTCGGATCCTTGCCGCAGGCCCTGTAGGCAGCGCGGGTGGCAGCAATGGCAGCCTGATCCTGCGGTCTCAAGGTCGCATAGCGTTCCCGCGCCTGTTCGAGGCAACGGTCGAGTTCGCCGCGGAGGTCGGCGGGGCTGTCGCATACCCCGACCCGGGCCGCAACCGCACCCAGCCGCAATCCGGTCTGGCAGCGCTGAATCATGTCCGGAGCAATATCGATCGTATGGGGAAAATCAGCCATTCACCGCTCACTCACGATCGAGAACAAACCATGACGTGGAAAGTGGCGGCAGGTTGATGAGTGCCGAACAGGGTCGGCCATGACTGGCGATATCCTCGGTATGGACAGCGCCCAGATTGCCCTGGCCGGAACCGCCATAGACTTCGGCATCGGTGTTGAGGATTTCCCGCCAGCGGCCGGCATCCTGCAGTCCGATACGATATTCGCGTGGCACCGGAGTAAGATTGCAGATCACCAGCACGGGCGGATCGTCGCCATCGCTCTTGCGTAGCCATGCGAATACCGAGTTTTCGGCATCATTCGCTTCGAGCCACTCGAACCCGCGCCCGTCGCAATCGAGCCGGTGCAGTGCCGGCGTGGCCGCATAGGCATGATTGAGGTCCCTCACGAGCATCTGCACACCCTTGTGCCAATGACTGTCCAGCAGATGCCAGTCGAGGGAATGCTCCGCGTTCCATTCGGCTCCCTGAGCGAATTCCTGCCCCATGAACAACAGCTTCTTGCCGGGATGTCCCCACATGAAACCGTAATAGGCTCTCAGATTGGCGAATTTCTGCCATGCGTCGCCGGGCATGCGCGCAAGGATCGATCCCTTGCCGTGGACCACCTCGTCATGGCTGAGCGGCAGCACGAAATTCTCGGAAAAGGCGTAGAGCAGGCCGAAGGTCAGTTCGTGGTGGTGCCAGCGGCGATGCACGGGCTCCTTGCTCATGAAATTGAGCGTGTCATGCATCCAGCCCATGTTCCACTTGAAGCCGAAGCCGAGGCCGCCAACCCAGGTCGGTCTGGATACCCCCGGCCACGAGGTGCTTTCCTCGGCGACCGTCACGATGCCACCATCCTCGCCGTAACATAGTTCGTTCATCCGGCGCAGGAACTCGATGGCCTCGATATTCTCGCGTCCGCCATAGCGATTGGGCACCCACTCCCCCTCCTTTCGAGAGTAGTCGAGGTAGAGCATGGAGGCGACGGCATCGACCCGCAGCCCGTCGAGATGATAGCGGTCGAGCCAGAACAGGGCATTGGCATGCAGATAATTGGCGACCTCGGGGCGGCCATAATTGTAGATCAGCGTATTCCAGTCCTGATGGAAGCCCTGACGCGGATCCTCGTGTTCATACAGGGCGGTACCGTCATACCGGGCGATCCCGTGAGTATCGGTGGGAAAATGGCCGGGTACCCAGTCGAGCAGGACGCTGATGTTCTCGTTATGGCAGCGATCCACAAACCGGGCAAAAGCAGCCGGTTCGCCGAATCGTGACGTCGGCGCAAACAGCCCTACCGGCTGATACCCCCATGAGCCGTCAAACGGATGCTCGGTGACAGGCAGCAGCTCGATGTGGGTGAAGCCCATCTCCTTGACGTAGGGCACCAGCCGGTCGGCAAGCTCATCATAGGTCAAAAAACGGTTGTCCGGACCTCGTTGCCATGACCCCAGATGGACTTCGAGAATCGATATCGGCGCATGGACGTCCTGCATCTCCTGTCGCCGCTGCAACCAGTCCTGATCGTGCCACTCGAAATCGATCGAGGCGACGACCGATGCCGTCTTCGGGCGCAGTTCCGCGGCGAAGCCGACCGGGTCGGCCTTGAGCGGGAGGATCGAGCCGTCGGCGCGCCGGATCTCGTACTTGTAGACCGTACCTTCGGCAAGGCCGGGGATGAAGATCTCGAACACACCGGTCGCCGGATGGTTCCGCATCGGGTGGCGGCGACCATCCCAGCCGTTGAAGTCGCCCACGACCGAAACACGCTGGGCATTGGGTGCCCAGGTGGAAAAATGTACTCCCTGCACATCGTCGTGGGTGATCACATGCGCCCCCAATCTCTCCCACAACCGACGATGTGTGCCTTCGCGTATGAGATAGTTGTCCATCTCGCCCAATACCGGGCCGAAACGATAGGGGTCCTCGACCTCCCAGGTATCGCCACCGCGCCTCGCCCGCAGGCTGTAGGCGATCCAGACCGGCCTGCCTCTCACCCTGCCCTCGAAAAACCCATCGGGGTGGCGCCGGTCAAGGCTGCCGATCACCTCACCCGTGGCCTTTTCGACCACGTCGACCTGCTCGGCAGCGTGAACGAAAGCGCGGATCAGAAGATCATCACCATCGGTGTGCGGTCCAAGCACGGAAAACGGATTGCCGTGCGTACCTCTCATGATCTCGGCAACGGTCTCACTCGACAACATCCGCATTCTCCCTATTCACGAGCAGCCCGGTAAACATTCGCCGCCGGTCGCGGACAGATTGTGGCACAGCCCGGCGAAGCTTGCACGAATGACAGCCGTGGGAAAGCGAGGCGGCCGGTCATTGGCAAATTTCCTGACTGCCACCATTGTCACACGCGGTTCAGGGTTTGCCGCCAACGCCCGGTGTGCTCCTCACGGACGGTCATTTCTCCGCGTGGATCCTGCCTCTTCGCGACGAGGAAAACGGAAGGAAGAAATACGGAAGGAGGAAATTCGGCGAAGAGTGCCGTCTGCCAGGTCCACGCCATCCGGGAAAGATCCCCGGCCATCGGTACCTCCCGCGATCAGACCCGACCAAGGGCAAAACCCCTGGCGATGTGATTGCGGACGAACCAGATGGCGATCGCACCCGGAACAATGGTGAGTACCGCACCTGCGGCCACAAGGCCGGGCTCATAACCGGAGCCACTCGTGGCGAGGGTCATCACCGCCGCGATCGGCTTGGCTGCGGCAGCCGACAGGTTTGTGGCCAGCAGCAACTCGCCCCAGGAGAACATGAAGCAGAAGAACGCCGTGACACCGATCCCGCCCGCGATCAGCGGCACGAAGATGCGGATGAAGAAACGGGGGAAGCGATAGCCGTCCATACGGGCGGTCTCGTCGATCTCCCTGGGCACGCCCGACATGAACCCCTCGAGGATCCATACGGCCAGCGGGATGCTGAACAGACAATGGGCCAAGGCCACGGCGAGGGGTGTACCGAACAGGCCGAGTGCCGAATAGAGCTGGTAGAATGGCCCAACGAATACCACCGTGGGAGCCATGCGACCGACCAGCAACCAGAAGAACAGGTGCTTGCCGCCAGGGAAGCGGTAACGAGAAAAGGCATAGGCTGCCGGCAAGGCAAGAATGACCGAAATCAGCGTGTTCAACACAACATAGGTCATCGAGTTCAGGTAGCCATTGTACCAGACGGGATCAGTGAAGATCGCTATATAGTTGGCAACTGAGAATTCCCTCGGAAACAGGGAAAATCCGGCATGAATCCCGTCGACTGCCCTGAACGACATCGTCACCAACCAGACGATCGGCAGCATCAGGAAAATGATATAGGCTAGAAGGACAATAAATTTATGGATTTTCACCACTTTTCTTCCCGTGTCGAGAATCTGTAGAAAAACCAGCACGCCAGCAGTGTCATCAGGAAGTAGATGATACTCATGGCGGCAGCAAAGCCGGGATCGAATTCACCGGTCGCCACCGTCAGCAGATCGGCAGACAGCAGGGTTGTCGAATTGCCTGGGCCGCCGCGCGTGAGCTCGAACGGCTCGGCGTAGATCACAAAACTGTCCATGAAACGCAGCAGAAAGGCTATGGCCAGCACATGGCCCATCTTCGGCAGCTCGACATGGCGAAACACAACCCAGCGCGAGGCACCGTCGATTTGCGCCGCCCGATAAGTAATATAAGGGATTGCCTGCAACCGAAGATAGGCCAGCAACACCACCAGCGAAGTCCAGTGCCAGACGTCCATGAGCACGATGGTCAACCACGCGGCGATCGGCCCGCTGGTGAAATCGTACCGAAATCCCAGGGCATTCAACGCATACCCAAGCAATCCCAGATCGGGCAGGGCATAGATGTTCCACATCGTTCCGATGACATTCCACGGAACCAACAGCGGTAATGCCGTCAATACCAGACAAACCGATGCCCACGGACCGGAACGGGGCATGTTCAGGGCAATGACAACACCCAGCGGGATCTCAATGGCCAGAATGATCGCGGTAAAGGCGAACTGGCGCAACAGCGCACCATGGAAGCCGTCCGAGAACAGAACCTCACGATACCAGCGCACGTGCTCGAAGGAGAACACACTGCTGCCCGAAGCACCCTGTACCGAGTAGTTGACCAAAGTCATCAGTGGAACGACTGCGTTCATGGCAAAGATCAGCAGAACCGGCACGACCATGAACCATGCGCGATTGTTCCACGGCTTGTCCATCAGGCGGCCTCCCTTCCAGCGGTCAAGCGACTGCACGCTGCCTCCGGTTCAGACAACCAGCGATTATCGCCCGTCGCAACCGGCATCTTACACGTTGAGGCATCTCTGCCACGGCCAGCATTGCCGGTACCGGGCAACGGCGTCAGCTATCGGTCGCCTGTCCGGCTGAAACAGTTACGACCTGCTCCATCATCCACCGATCGAGGTTCTCGATTTCCTCCTTCGTCAACCGCAGGCCCAGTCGCGTGCGCCTCCAGACCACATCCTCCGCCCGCCACGCCCATTCGCGCTGCATCATCCACCGCACCTCCGCCTCCGTGAGATTGAAGCCGAAATGCCGTCCGAGATCCTCGAACCGCCGCGCTGTACCCAGGACATCAAAGGCTTCGGTACCGAAGTGACGGACCAGCCGGTCCGCAAAAGCCGCATCGACAAAGTCGTAACGCGCACGAACCTGTTGCTTCAGATCCTCCACTCCGTCGACCGGAAAATCGCCGCCAGGCATCGCCACGCCGGCGGTCCACGGTGCCTTCATCCGCGGGAAATACGGTTGAAGCTTGGCCAATGCCGATTCTGCCAGCCGCCGGTAGGTGGTGATCTTTCCGCCGAAGATGTTGAGCAGCGGAGCCTTGCCGCCCTCGTCATTCACCCGCAGCACATAGTCGCGCGTCGCCGATGTCGCGGACTTGGCACCATCGTCATAGAGCGGCCGCACTCCGGCATAGCGCCAGACGATGTCTGAAGTGGACAACGGCTTGCTGAAATATTCCGATGCCGCCGCGCACAGATAGGCCGCCTCCTGCGCGCTGCATGCGACCTCTCCCGGATCCCCCTCATGATCGCGGTCGGTCGTGCCGATCAGGGTAAAGTCCTGCTCGTAGGGAATGGCGAAGATGATGCGATTGTCCGCATTCTGGAAGATGTAGGCCCGATCATGGTCATGGATCCGCCTGACGACGATATGACTCCCACCCACCAGCCGTATGCGGTCGCCCGCATGCAGGTGCAACCGGTCGTCGATGATCTCGCTGACCCAGGGTCCGCCGGCGTTGACCAGACCGCGCGCACGGATCTGCCGGCGCTCGCCGGTCAACGCATCTTCAAGTTCGACCTGCCACAAACCGCCTTCGCGCCTGGCGGTCACCATCGCTGTGCGTACCGCGATGGTCGCACCCCTCGCTGCCGCATCGCGGGCGTTCAGCACGACAAGTCGCGAATCCTGCACCCAGCAATCGGAGTACTCGAATCCACGCTTGTAGATATCTTTCAGCGGTTTGCCCGCAATGTCGCTTGTCAGGTCAAGGCTGCGCGTTCCGGGCAGGATCCTGCGCCCACCCAGATGATCATAAATGAACAGCCCCAGCCGCAGTAGCCAGGCGGGCCGCAGGCCGGCATGATGCGGCAGCACGAAACGCAGCGGCCAGGAAATATGCGGCATCGCCCGCAGCAACGTCTCGCGCTCGACCAGCGCCTCGCGCACCAGTCGGAACTCGTAATGTTCGAGATAGCGCAAACCGCCATGAAAGAGCTTGGTCGAGGCCGAGGACGTCGCCTGAGCAAGGTCGCTCTTTTCGCAAAGGAAAACGGACAGACCGCGACCGGCCGCATCGCGAGCGATACCGCACCCGTTGATGCCACCGCCGACAACTGCCAGATCGTAAACTGTTTCCCCCATGACTGCCCCGTTTTCATCGAAGAAATAACCGGACGGTTATGGCAGCGAGCCCAGGTTTCGTCAACGTAGCATGATAATATCGGGAGATGGATTTTTCGTTTTCGAAATATTTGATTTCAATTTCGAATATAGCGATGTGACTTCGGTAGATCCCTTTTTCAGATCCAGGCAAGCGGTGTCTTTTCCGGATGTTCCCGGTAATTGCGCATGCTCGCCTGCAGCGCCTCTGGCTCGAATACGCCGCTGGGATTATCCACGGATGGCATGGCCTGTATGAACCCCAGATAGGTATCGGCAGCGCTTACATACAACCTTGCCAGTTCACGCAGGGGATCAAGATGGTCATCGACGCGCAGGTCGAGCAGCGGATAAGGCCGATCACCGTAGATGCGCAAGGCCGCCGACTGTCGCCCGCGCTTGTCGCCACCTGCGGCCTCACCCGTTCGCAGCGCCTTGAGCAGACGTGCCCCGAACGGCCGGCTATCATCATCGAGAAAGCTTTCGAGCGTCGCTTCGACCACCTGCGGTCCCGCCAGCATGTTTCCGGCCACCGACACCCCCTTGCCGCCGACCTGACCACACCACGGAACGCAAGCACTGCCTGTACGCGCCGCTACCCTCCCCTTGACGTCGATCATATGCAACTGACGATGTTCCCGCCCCTCATCTTCAGCTACCAGTCGCTCCACCACCTTGGCCGGGGTCACGCCCTCGGCCAGCAGACGTATCCCGCGGACGCCATACATCGGATTGGTGGTGGCCTGGGTCGAAATCACCCCTACTCCGCCCTCGCCGTGCGGGCAAAGCCCACCTACGGCAAGGGCCTTCGTGGCGATAGCGATACCCAGCGCTCCGCTCTTTCTGTCAAGAGCGATGATTGACCAGGTCATGGGGCCCTTTGCACTGTCCACTCTCCCTGCATTCCGGCAAAATCACTGCGAGGACAGCAGGGCGCATCTAACAACCTGACGGGAACCGACTACAGGTAAACACTGGTTGACCCCGCCACATATCACATCGACAATTGAGCACGAAGCCATCAAGGATACCAGACCCAACCGCGCATTGACGCAACCAACAATATTTGTAGGCGCGGAGGCTTCACAATCGTCTGATCCGGGAGCCGCAACTGCCGTGCCGTCATTCGCTCGCCGGCCCATGGGAAGGGCCACACCCCCTGCTCCCTCTCCCTTCCATCAGGCCGACAGCCAGCGAACCCGGCCGAGATCGGCAATATCGTAGCCGCCCATGGCTTCGGCCTTGCCTGTGAAGTTCGGCGTGCGGGTAAAGTCGAGGAGGGCCTGCATGGGAGGCTGGAAATAGGTCCGCCGATCGATGAGCAGGTCAAAGACCTCATCAATGACCGGGACGAATTCAAGGCGAAAACGTCGTGCCATGGCCTCGATGCCAAGGGTGGCATCGGCCTCGCCCGAGACCACGGCGGCGGCGGCATCGCTTTCGGTATGGGCAGGACCCGCGACGGGCAGGATTTCCTCTGCCGAGATATTCTCTCGTCGCAGGAGTTCTTCAAACAGCATCTGCGCCCCGGCCCCTTCCTGCCGCCGTGCGACACGCCAACCTCGCAGGTCCGCGATTCCCGTCACCTTGTCCCGAGCGCTTTCACCCAGCAGCAGGCCACGGCGGCGGTGTACCCAGTTGACGAGGACCGCGCCATGCAGGTTTGCGCGATCCAGCCTGGAGATGTTCCAGTCGTCATTCTCGCGAAGGTGAAGGCCACAGGCGCCGGCCTTCCCGGAGATCCAGGTGTCGAGCCCGTCGGAACTGCCGTTAAACAATGTTGCGAGACCGCAAGCTGATTCGCGTATAGCCCATTCGAGCAGCGGATCGTGCGATCCGGTGATGACGGACGGACGCTGCTGACTGTCCTCGGGGACGTCTCCGTGCAGCCAGGCCCGGATTTCGTCACGGGGGAAGAGCAGCTTGCCGGTTATCCTGCGGTGGGGAATTTCTCCCGCCGCGGCAAGGTCATAGACCTTGCGCTCCTTGACCCGAATGAGCTCGGCTACCTCGCGGGTCGTCAGATAGGTCGATGGCGGCTGTTCCGATCCAGATGACAACGACGCTTCCCCAAAAGCTCTCGCGCTTGAACATGGCACCCTGGCGATCCGTCCGCGTCGGGATGCAACAAGTTGCCGCGTCTCTCGTCGTCGAACAGATATTCAACCAATGTGCAAGTGTCCACCACGGGCTCATGGCGAGCACTGCCAGCCGTACCTGAAGGTGATCAGTTGTTATACGTACACGCGAAAATGGAAGGAAAAACGCCTCTCCACGTGGTAACCCATGAGGCGGACGAACAAGCCCGCCCGGCCCCCGCATCCCGGAGAAACGCGCGTTCATGCATACACTTGCCCTGATTGTCGCCGGCCTTGCCCTGCTCGCGGTCTTCTGGTTCATCGCTCACTCGAAGGGACATGCCTTCGGCCCATGGTTGAACAGGTTTCTCGCCACATGGTTCACATGTTCGGCCATCAACATGGCCATTGGCATGATCTCGGCGGGCTACAGCTTCATGGAAGAATTGCCCTACTTCCTCATCGTCTCCGGCGTTCCGGGCTTCGTTGCCTGGGTAATGACCCGCTCCGGCGCCTGATGACCGCCGGCCGGATGACGACCCGGCACTGTTTTTCCGGCTCCTCGTTTACCCCGGGTTAACCGGCCGGATGCTATTCTGGTCCGCATTGTCGCAGTCAGTCCGGAGCCGCCTCACATGCGAGTTATCGTGATCGCCCTTGCATTCATCCTGAGCGCACTGTCGCAGGGCCGGGCCACGACACCCGCACTTTCCCTGGCCAGCGCCACGGCCAGGCCGATCCTGTGGGAAGTCTCCGACAGCGATTCCCGGGTCTGGATGCTGGGTTCGGTTCATGCCCTGCCCCGCGAGGTCGAATGGCGGACACCGAAGATCGACGAGCTCATCCGCACATCGCCCATCGTCTATTTCGAAACCGACGTCGACAAGACCGCCTACAGGTCGATCAGCGATGCCTGGCTGCGCTACAGCAACGACCGCAGGGTGATCGACCTCAGCTACAAGCTCAAGCCGGGAAGCTGGCGCAAACTGGAGAAGGTCGTCGAAGAGGAAGGGCTCAACCTTGCCGATTTCTACTTCGTCCAGCCATGGTACGCTGAAAAGCTGATACGGGACGCCCGGGCAGAGGATACCGGCGCGAGGACCCAGTATGGAGTCGACTACGTCATCAAGCGCGAGGCCGGTGCCGCACACAAGGACATCCGCTATCTCGAGACCGCGGACGACCAGATCAGCGCCATTTCCGCCGCCCCTGAAAGCGAAGCCCTGGCCGACCTCGAAAAATACCTCGACACGATTGACGAAGATAGCCGCAACGACCTGTTCAACCGGCTGGTCACGGCATGGCACCGGGGCGACGCCAACGGAATGGAAGCCCTGTTGCAGGAGGAGCCCATGAGTCCCTCGGTCTACGACGCCCTGCTTGTCGACCGCAACAGCAACTGGACCGACAAAATTTCCGAACTGATGGAGGGCAAGGGGCAAGCCCTGATCGTCGTCGGTGCCGCACATCTCATCGGCAAGGACAGCGTACCATCCATGCTGAAGAAAAAGGGCTTCGCCGTCACCCGATACTGACAAAGCCCCGTTCCTGTCCGGCAGGTCAGACGGACGGGATCAGACCAGGAGGGTAAGTCCCTCCTGTTCGGCAGAACGCTCGGCCCGGTCAAGCAGTCGTTGCAACTGCGCTCCCCGCTCGAAGCCGGGATCAGCCGACGCTTCGCCCCGAATGGCGGCGATGAAGGTTTCATAGATGGTCGGCACCGGTTCGGTGGGGATGGCCTCCCATGTACCGGTGAGCAGATTCTCGCCGAAGCAGCCATTCAGGGTACTGGACGACTTTTCGAACATCACCTCAAGCCCTCCCTTCTCGCCATATATTCGCAGACGAAGGTCGTTGATGTGACCGGAGGCATAGCGCGTAGCCGAAAGGGTTCCGAGGGCACCGTTTTCCAGCGTGATCTGCATGGTCGCACTGTCATTGGCATCCAGCACATATTCGCCGATCCGGCCGCCCGGGGCCTTGTCGTAATTGGCGAGCCTGCAAGAGATTTCCTTCACCTGCTGACCGGCCACATAGGTGGCGTAGTCGAGGATATGGATACCGACATCGCCGAGTACGCCCTTGGAGCCGTGCACTGTGGACAGTCGCCACAGCCATTCCGGCTGCTCGCTCCACTCTCCCCAGGCCGGCTGGGTGAGCCAGCTCTGAAGGTAGCTCGCCTCGAAGTGACGCACCGTACCCAGCGCACCGGAAGCGACAATGCGCGCGGCCTTCTGGAGCGCCTCGACCCGGCGGTAGCTGAGATTGACCATCGCCACCACGCCGGCGTGTCTGGCCGCCTCGGCCATTTCGATCGCATCGGCCTCACTGGTCGCCAGCGGTTTCTCGCACAGGATGTGCTTGCCCGCCGCCAGCACCGGCAGGGTGGTGGCATGATGGGCGGCATCGGGGGTGACATTCGCCAGCGCGTCGAATTCTCCCCAATGCAGGGCATCCTCAAGCGAGGAAAAGCGGTTGGCGATACCGTACTGGTCGCAAAAGCTCGCGAGTTGCGGCTGGCGGGTGTCAATGCCGGCGACAACGGTCACGCTGTCGATGGAGCGAAAATGGTCCACGTGATTGGCGGCCATGCGCCCCGTGCCGAGCACGGCTATCCGGACCGGTCGCGTGGAGCCCTCCGCCATGGTCAGCGCAACCCCGCTTCGCCCGGTTTGTGCAGTTGCGGACCACGCTCCTCGATGGGCTCATGTGCCTTGTCTACCGGCACGTTGGGCGCCTTGGTCGGCTCGCTCACCCGGACAGCCGGATTGCAGGCCCATTTCACCGCATTGCGCAGCACGCGCTGGACATTGGCGTCGTGATAGGTGGGGTAGGTCTCGTGACCGGGACGGAAGTAGAAGACGTTGCCGGCACCGCGCTTGTAGGTAAGACCCGAGCGAAATACCTCCCCACCCTGGAACCAGCTCACAAAGACGGTTTCCAGCGGTTCGGGAATACCGAACGGCTCACCGTACATCTCCTCGTTCTCGAGCTCGAAAAAGCGATCGATGCCGGCAGTGATCGGATGATTGAGCGACGTGACCCACAACCGCTCGCGCTCGCCTGCCTCGCGCCAGGTAAGGTTGCAAGGCGATCCCATCAGCCGCTTGAACGGCTTGGAGAAATGCGCGGAGTGCAGGAAGATCATCCCCATGCCACTCCAGACGGCCTCGCAGACGCGCTCGGCCACCGCGTCCTCGACCTTGCCATGGGCGGCATGCCCCCACCAGACCAGCACATCGGTCGCTGCCAGACGTTCCGCCGAAAGGCCGTGTTCCGGCTCCTGCAAGGTGGCGCAGGTGGCCACGATGTCATCATCGGCATTCAGGGCCGCCGCGATCGTTCCATGGATCGCCTGCGGATACAGTTCCGCAACCACCCTGTTCTCCCGTTCGTGAACATTCTCGTTCCAGACCGTGACCCTGATCGCCATCGGCGGAATTCTCCCGTCGGCAGGTTTCCCACAAGCCTCCGGGATCGCCCGGACACTTCCATCCAAAGCCCTTTGAGCCAACATTCCGGCATCGTCAAGATCGTCGCGTGCGGCCCTTATTCTTCGATGCGCTTGCGGGCAACGACCATGAAACCCTTGTGCTCGAGGTGGCGGGAGACCGCGCGGGCATGAGCTTCATTTCGGGTCTCGAGTGTGAAGTCGACCACCGCCTCGCGTACCGACCGGCCGGAAAAGGCACGGTGGTGAGCGACATCGACGACATTGCCGCGCGCCTCGGCGATTGTGGAAGCCACCGAGGCGAGACTGCCGGGACTGTCTGGTACGGCGATGGCGTAGCGCACGAGGCGATTGGTGCGCACCAGACCACGGATGATAACCGCACTGAGCAACCGGCTGTCGATGTTGCCACCGCTGATCACCAGTCCGACCTTGCGGTCGCGGAACCGTTCGGGATGGCTGAGCACGGCGGCGAATCCGGCAGCGCCGGCACCTTCGGCCACTGTCTTTTCAATTTCCAGCAGGTCGAGGATCGCGCGTTCCAGCGCAGACTCGCTCACCAGCAGGACATCGTCCACCTGCTCGCGGATGATTTCCAGGGTCAGTCTTCCCGGTCGCTTGACGGCAATGCCGTCGGCAATGGTGTTGCCACCGGCCATCACCGGCTCGTCGTGCAGGGTCTGGCGCACGGCCGGATAGAGCTCGGCCTCGACTCCCAGAATGCCAATGCCGGGTCTGATCGCGCGGACAGCAGTGGCGATGCCGCTGATGAGCCCACCGCCTCCCACCGGAACGACCAGCATGTCCAGTTCCGGGGCAGCCGCCAGCATTTCAAGGCCGATGGTGCCCTGTCCGGCAATGATGTCGGGGTCGTCGAAGGGATGAATGAAGGTCCAGCCATGCTCGGCCGCAAGCTCGAACGCATGAGTGGCGGCATCGTCGACAGTTTCGCCGTACAACACCACCCGGGCACCAAGACGTTCGGTGTTGTCGACCTTCACGAACGGCGTGGCCTCGGGCATGACGATGGTGGTCTCGATCCCCAGACGCGTGCCGTGATAGGCCACACCCTGCGCATGATTGCCCGCGGACATTGCAATCACGCCGCGCGAACGTTCCTCGTCCGTCAGCTTGAGAAGCCGGTTCAATGCGCCGCGCTCCTTGAACGAGGCCGTGTACTGGCCGTTCTCGAACTTGAGCCACAGCTCACGGGCGCCGGTCATCGCCGCGAGAGTACGCGACGGCAGCATCGGCGTGGACACGATTTGTCCGTCCAGCGCGCGCGCCGCTGCCTCGATATCGGCAAGCCGGGGTCGTCTCATCGCCTTGGTACTCCCTTGTCCATGGCTCCCTTGCGCATGTTGATGAAGCCTGCCATGAAATCCCTTCATTCGCTTCCCGGCATCGGATGGATCCATGAAAGTCCTGGTCGTCGGATCGGGCGGGCGGGAGCATGCGTTGTGCTGGTCGCTTGCCGGATCGTCCCTCATCGATCAACTCTACTGCGCTCCCGGCAGTGCCGCCATCGCATGCGTCGCGGAACCTGTAGACGTTCGTGCCGATGATATCGAGAGCCTGTGCGCATTCGCCATCAGCAATGGCATCGACATGGTGGTCGTCGGACCCGAATTGCCGCTGGTGCTGGGGTTGACCGATCGTCTCGAAGCTGCCGGAGTCAGAGTATTCGGACCGTCCAAGGCTGCTGCCCGGCTTGAAGGCTCCAAGGTCTTCATGAAGGCCTTCGCCGAGCGCCATGGCATCCCCACCGCGGCCTGGCGCGCTTTCGGCCGGGACGAACGCGAGGTGGCACTTGCCTATGCCGAGGCACAGGGAGCACCCATCGTCGTCAAGGCGGACGGCCTTGCCGCGGGTAAGGGCGTGGTCGTCGCGGAGACACCCGAGGCCGCCCGTGAAGCGATCAATGACGCTTTCGATGGCCACTTCGGAGACGCCGGGCAACATGTGGTGATCGAAGAATGCCTCATTGGCGAGGAGGCCAGCCTGTTCGCATTGTGCGACGGCACGACCGCACTCGAGATCGGCACGGCCCAGGACCACAAGCGCGCCTTCGATGGCGATCGCGGCCCCAATACCGGCGGCATGGGCGCGTATTCACCGGCACCCGTGCTGGACGCCGTCATGGTCGAAAGGGTCATGCGCGAGATCATCCGGCCGACACTGGACGGCATGGCGACCGAAGGCACGCCCTACAGGGGCTTCCTCTATGCCGGGCTGATGATCACGGAGAGCGGGCCGAAGCTCATCGAATTCAACGTCCGCTTCGGCGATCCGGAATGCCAGGTGGTCCTGCCCAGGCTGATGACCGACCTGGCGCAGCTGCTGGTGGGTGCCTGTGATGGCCAGTTGCGACGCATGAACATCCGCTGGTTCGACCGTCATGCGCTCACCGTGGTCATGGCCGCCAAAGGTTATCCGGGCACTTATGTGCGAGGCGGAGAAATTCGCGGCCTGGAAACCGTCAACATTCATGACGAAGTGATGGTCTTCCACGCCGGCACACGCCGTGATGGCGATATATGGCACGCCGATGGCGGCCGGGTGATCAGCGTTACCGGCCTGGGCGATGATCTGCGGCAGGCCCGCGACCGCGCCTATGCCGCCATCGAAGGCATCGACTGGGTTGGCGGCTTCTTTCGCCACGACATTGGCTGGCGCGCACTCGAAAGAAGACGAAGCTCAAAGAGTTAACATGTCCGGGAGATCGTCGTGTGCCGATCCGGACGATCACCGAGAGGGCAGCCTCGCCATCGGGTTCTATCCATTTATTCCCTGTGCTAGGTTCTCACCGAACCCTGTCGCCCCCTGCACCAAGGATTGATACTCCCATGACTGCCATCATCGATGCCCGAGATCCGCGCGCCGTCAGTCGCGCTGCCAAGGCCATCCTCGATGGTGCCCTGGTCGCGTTCCCCACCGAGACGGTTTACGGCCTTGGCGCCCTGGCCTCGAGCGACCGTGCGGTGGGCCGTATCTACGCCGCCAAGGGACGGCCGAGCGTCAATCCGCTGATCGCCCACGTCGCCGACCGCAGTTCGGCAGCCATCTTTGCCGATTTCGACGAGCATGCCGACCGGCTGGCCGAAGCCTTCTGGCCGGGGCCGCTCACCATGGTGCTGCCGCTGAAGGTGCCGTCAGCCATCTCGCGGGTGATGACGGCAGGGCTTTCCACCGTAGCCGTACGCGCCCCTGCACATCCGGTAGCCCGACGCCTGCTCGAAGCCGTCGAACTGCCGGTGGCGGCTCCCAGCGCCAATCGTTCGGGCAACGTGAGCCCGACCACCGCCGCCCACGTCGCCCAGGACCTCGGCGATGCCGTCGACCTGATTCTCGATGGCGGATCCTGTACGGTAGGTCTGGAAAGCTCCGTGGTCGATCTGAGCCACTCCGGATCGGTCAGCCTGCTGCGCCCCGGCGGACTTGACCGGGCCCGGATCGAGGCACTGACCGGCCCGCTTGGCAAGGCCGACCCGCTGGCCCCGCTACGCGCGCCGGGAA